>NZ_JAQECM010000013.1:0-8683 GCF_027669965.1 Candidatus Collinsella stercoripullorum
CGCGGGCCTCGCGCGGTGCTGCCGCGGGGCCGCGCGCGGGCCGGGTGCGCCGCCGACGGGATCCGCGGCTACAGCAGGATGCCCGCCGCCACGAGGGCTGCGCACAGCGCGAAGGCCGCGGCGTCGAGCGCGCCGAAGGGGTAGCGCCGGAAGGAGCTCTCCCGCGTGCGGAGGTAGAAGCCGCGCTGCTCGGCGGCGAGCGCGGTGGCGTCGGTCTTGCCCACGCTCGAGATGAGCAGCGGGATGCACAGCGGGAGCATGAGCCGCATCTTCCTGAAGGGGTTGTTCGTGTCGTACTCCACGCCGCGGGCGGTCTGCGCCTCCATGATGGCGTTCATCTCCTGGCTGAACACCGGCACGAAGCGCAGCGCCGTGGTGAAGGTGAAGGCGTACTTGTAGGGGATGTGCAGCTTCTCCACGCAGGCGTTGGCGAGGTCGGTGAGCTTGGTCACCATGAGCATGAGCACGAGCGGCAGCGCCACGCCCAGAAGGCGCAGGCACGCCTTGCCGCCGGTGACGAGCCCCTCGTCGGTCGCGAAGCCCGCGACGGGCCGCCCGCCGCGCACGAAGACGAGCTGCAGCGCGAACATGATGAGCGCGATGGGGACGAGCAGCTTCAGCAGGCGCGCGAGCCGCCCGAAGACGCCGGCGTAGGCGGCGAGCGCCAGGGTGAGCGCGAGCAGGCCCGCGAGCGGGGCGAAGCCGTCGGACAGGAACGTCGCGGCGATGATGGCGGCGGCGAGCGCCAGCTTGGAGACGGGGTTCAGGCGGTGCAGCAGGGTGTCGCCGGGGACGTAGTCGATGACGTTAAGCACGGCCCATCAGCTCCTTCACGGTGGATACGATATCGCTGACCTCGGTGATGCCCGCGAAGGCGGGGGAGACGCCGCGTGCGAGGCGCCCTGCGAGGTCGACGACCTGCGGCGGTGTGACGCTCGCCCGCGCCATGAGGGCGTCGTCGGCGAACAGCTCGCCGGCCGGCCCGCGGCCCAGGATGCGCCCGTCCGCCATGACGACGATCCGCTCGGCGAAATCGGAGACGACCTCCATGTCGTGGCAGACCATCACAACGGCGCACCCGTGGTCGGCCATGTCGCGCACGGTCTCCATGACCGTCATGCACTCGCGGTAATCGAGCCCGCTCGTGGGCTCGTCGAGCACCACGACCTCGGGCTCCATGACCACCACGCCGGCGAGCGCCACCATCTGCCGCTGCCCGCGCGACAGGGCGAAGGGGGCCTCGGTCGCCGGCAGGCCGAACCGCGCGATGACCCTGCGCGCGCGCTCGCGCGCGTCGGCGGGATCGACCCCGGTGAGCTCCAGCCCGAAGGCGACCTCGTCGAGCACCGTGTTCTTGCAGATCTGGCGGTCGGGGTTCTGGAAGAGGGTCGCCACGTGCGCGGCGATGCGCGAGACCGGCGTCTCGCGCGTGTCCAGCCCCGCGATGCGGACCTCGCCCGCCGCGGGCTTCAGCAGGCCGTTCAGAAGCTTGGTGAGCGTCGTCTTGCCGGCTCCGTTCTGGCCGACGACGCCCACGAGCTCGCCGGGGTACACGGTCAGCGAGAGGTCCGTCACGCTCGCCCCGCCGCCGGGGTAGGTGTAGCCGACGTCGCGGAAGGTGAGGACCGGCTGCGCGCCCTCGGCATGGGGCCGCGCCGGGGCGTGGGGGGAGCCCGCCCGCCGAGGGCCCGACGCCGTCCGCGCCCCCGCGCCCCGCGCGCCCGAGAGTATCTCCGCGATGAGCCCGTACGCCTCGTCGACGTCCAGGCAGGGCTCGGTCCGCGCGGTGAGCCCCGCGCGGGCGAGGCTGTTGGAGATGCGCGCCGTGCGCGGGCTGTCCACGCCGATCGCCCGCAGCCGCTCGCCGTTCCCGAAGACCTCGTGCGGCGTCCCCGACAGCGCGATGCGCCCGCGGTCCATGACGAGCACGCGGTCGCAGAAGGCCGACAGCAGGGCGACCTTCTGCTCGATCACCACGACGGTCACCCCGAGGCGCCGGTTGACGTCGGCGAGGGTCTCGAAGACCGTGCGGGAGCTGACGGGGTCGAGCGCGGCGGTGGGCTCGTCGAGCACGAGCACGCGGGGTTCGAGCGCCAGGATGGCCGCGATGGCGACCTTCTGCTTCTGGCCGCCGGAGAGCGTCGCGATCTCGCGGTGGCGCAGCTCGCGGATGCCCACCGTGGACAGGGCGCGGTCGATGCGCTCCTCGATGCGGTCGTGCGGCACGCCGAAGTTCTCGAGGCCGAACAGCAGCTCGTCCTCGACCACCGAGGCGACCATCTGCGCGTCGATGTCCTGGGCGACCGACCCCACGGTGCGCGAGATGTCGGTGAGCGTGACGTCGCAGGTGTCGCGCCCCGCCACGACGGTGGAGCCGAACAGCTCCCCGGTGTAGTGGTGGGGGATCGCCCCGGACAGGCATGCGGCCAGCGTCGACTTGCCGGCGCCCGACGGGCCGATGACCCCGACGAACGCGCCCTCCTCGACGGTCAGGCTGATCCCGTCGAGTGCGTGGGCCGCGTCGGAGCCGTAGCTGAACGAGACCTCGTCCATCTCGATGATCGTAGCCATGCGAACCTCTCAGTGCGGGCGCCCCGATGCGGGGCGCCCGCTCGAATCCAACAGATGCCTCGCCGGGGACGGCGGCGCGACGGGCGGCGTCGTCCGGATGCGCGCGGCGCAGGCGGGCCGCCGGCGGGCGGCCCCTCCATCATACCCGAGCGCTACCGCTTGAGCGCCGCGCGCAGCGCGGGGTAGAGGGCCTGCACCACGATGGCGTTGAAGACCGCGGTGCCCGCCACGAGCGGGACCTTGACCACGGCGGTCTCGAGCGCGAACCCCTGGATGACGGTGCCCGCGGCGGCGAACAGCGCGCCGGAGACGAGGGTGGCGGCGAAGGCGGCGAGAAGCGGCGTCACGTCGCGTCCCGCGACGCGCAGATCGAGGCGGGTGAGGGCGGCCATGGTGAGGGCGCCGGCGACCTCGGTGGCGAAGTTGAGGCCGGGGATGGAGGTGCTGATCTGGATGACGGCCGCCGAGACGAGGCCGAAGACCGCCGCCTGGGCGAAGGTGCCGCGGACGAGCAGGATGGCGAGGGCGTAGGCGGCGATGATGAACTGCGGTTTGATGCCGGTCATGGCCAGCGCGTTGCCGAGCGTCATGTTGAGGATGAGGCCGGCGGCCAGAAGGACGGCGAGCAGGACGAGGGCGGACAGGTCGCGCACGCCGGAGCGGGCGGCGGGGGCGGTGCGGGCGGCGGTGCTCTGGGACATGGCGGGATCCTTTCGTTCGGGTGCGGCGGCGCGGCATGCGGCGGCCGCCCCGCGGCGGGCGGCCGCGGGATCGTTCGGGTTCACGATGCGGGTATGGAGAGGGGACGGCGGGGCGCTCGGCCCGAGCGGGCTAGTCGTTGAGCTTCAGGGCCTTCTTGATGGGAAGGTACAGCGCGCCGACGAGCACGGCGTTGAACACCGCGGTGAGCGCGACGACCGGCAGCATGGCGGCGGCGATGGCCATGTCGAACTGCATGAGCGCCATGCGGATGAGCATGAAGATGAAGCCGGAGACGAAGGTGGTCGCGAAGGTGCCCACGGCGGGGATGGCGGCGCGCGCCCCGGTCCGCATGCCGGCGTTGACGATGAGGGCCATCAGCACGGCGGCGACGCCCTCGGCGACGAAGTCGGCGCCGGGCAGGCTGGTGGTGAGCTGGATGACGGCTGCCGACACGAGGCCGATGACGAGCGCCTGGCCCGGGTTGGGGCGCACGACGAGGATGGTGAGGCAGAAGGCGGAGATGATGAACTCGGGGTTGATCATGCCGGCGGACATGGCGCCGATGGCCTTGCCGAGCGTCATGTTGAGGATGAACCCGGCGGCGAGCAGGATGGCGAGCAGCACGAGCGCCTTGATGTCGAGCTTGCCGCGGTCGATGGAGGTGACGGTGCGGGCGGAGGTGGTGCGGGGGTTCTGGGACATGGCGGAGGTCCTTTCAGGGGAGGGGTGGGTCCGGAGGGGGCGGGGGCGCGTGATGCGGGGGTCGGCGGCGGGCGCAAAGAAAAAGGCCCCCGGTCAAACCGGAGGCCTTGCGCGCGCTATGAGGATAGGCGTGAGGGACTCACCGTCGACCGACCGGATTCGCATCACGCCACCACCAGTTGTTGAGAGCGGAGGTGAGCTGCTTCATGCTGGTGGCTCCTTTCTGGTTCTTCGAGGATGCGCAGCGGGCGCTGCGTTGAGGCGCACTATAGCACAGCGAAGCGGCGTCTGGGAAGACGGGGGCGGAGATTGTTTCCGCGGCGTTACGCCCCGTCGCCTCGGACGGCACCCGCAGGCGGGCCCCGCCGCCCGGGCGGTCCGCCTGCGGGGAGGGGCGCACGGGAGGCGCCGGGAGATGCCGGGCGGGGCCTACGCCAGCTTGGAGAAGTCGTCGATGATGATGTCGAGGCAGCTCGGCAGCACGCGCGCGCCGAACATCCCGCCGTTGTTGGGGATGACCTCCCCGTCGAACTGCATGCCGAGCGAGGGCGTGCAGGTGATCTTGGCCTCCTTGGCCTGGAAGGTCGTGAACTGCGGGCGGCCGAGGCCCTTGCCCGCGGGGTCGAACACCCCGGCGAGCAGCGTGGGCAGCAGCTCGACGGTCCGGGCGGGCTCGATGACGGCGATGTCGATCATGCCGTCGTCCATGCGGCAGTCGGGGAAGAGGTTGATGTCGTTCTGGATGACGGCGGTGTTGCCCACCATGCACCCGATGCCGTCCAGCTCGTCGACGACCCCGTCGTGCTCGATGGTGAAGTGCGCGACCTGCGGCTCGGGCGTGGAGAGGGCGGCGAGCGCGTAGGCGATCTCCCCGATCTCGTTCTTGCTGGGCGCGGCCTTCTCCATGATCGCGGCGTCGAACCCGGACCCCGCGATGATGATGAACCCGTGGCGCTGGATGTCGCCCGCCTCGTCGCGCCAGTACAGCTCGCCCATGTCCACGCTCGCGCAGCGCCCGCGACGGCAGGCGGCGGCGAGCGCCGCGGCCTCGGGGGCGTTGCCGATGTTGTTGAAGAACAGGTTCGCGGTGCCCGAGGGGAACACGAGGATGGGCACGTGGGTGCCGCGCAGGCAGTCGAGGACGTTGGAGACCGTCCCGTCGCCGCCGGAGACCACGACGCGGTCGAAGGCGCGCACGTCGGCGCAGGCGTCCTCGGGCTCCATCCCCTCGCCGATGAGCCTGAAGCAGATCTCGTCGCCCGGGGTCGCGAGCGCGTGGGCGAAGGCGTAGATCTCATCCGAGCTGGGCCCCGATGCGGGGTTGTGGACGATCAGATAGCGCATGAGTTCCCTCATCTTGCGAAGCCGGGTATAGTTACGATGTCGTTAATCCTACCCTCCGCGCGGGGGTTGAGCCAAAGCACGGGTGATGCATGTATATCTCCACACATCTGGAGCTGAAGGGGTTCTGCGAGCGCGCCGCCGCGTTTCCCGCGGTCGCCATCGATACCGAGTTCCTGCGCGAGCGGACCTATCATCCGCGCCTGTGCCTGGTGCAGGCGGCCACGCCCGACGAGTGCGCGGTCATCGACCCGCTCGCCATCGACGACCTCTCCCCGCTGGCGGGGCTTCTCACCGACCCGTCGGTCATCAAGGTCTTCCACGCCTGCTCGCAGGACATGGAGGTCCTCTGCCACGCCCTCGGGGTGCTTCCCGCCCCGATCTTCGACACGCAGATCGCCGCCGCCTTCCTGGGCGAGCGCATGCAGATCTCGTATAATGCGCTCGTGCACGCCTTCTGCGGGGTGAGCCTGCCCAAGAGCGAGTCGCTCACGGACTGGTCGCGCCGCCCGCTCACCGACAGCCAGGTCGAGTACGCCGTCGACGACGTCCGCTACCTCATCGACGCCTACGCCGTGATCGAGCGTCGCCTGGCCGAGCTCGGCCGGGTCTCGTGGGTGGCCGACGAGATGCGCCCGCTCACCGAGCTGTCCCATTACGCGCCCGACCCGCGCCTCGCGTACCGGCGCATCAAGCGCATCAACTCGTGCACGCGCCGCCAGCTGGGCATCGCGCGCGAGCTCGCGGCGTGGCGCGAGCGCCGCGCCGAGCGCCAGGACGTGCCGCGCAAATGGGTCATGTCCGACGAGGTGCTCATCGCCCTCATCAAGCGCACCCCGCGCGACGCCGGGGACTTCCGCCGCATCCGGGGCACCGAGCAGCTCTCCGACCGCGACGTCGAGGCGGCCATGCTCGCCATCGACCGCGGACGCAGCTGCCCGGCCGACCGCCTTCCCGCGGCGGGGCACGCCCGGCGCGCCCCCAGCCCGGAGACGGAGAGCGTGTGCGACCTCATGTACGCCCTGCTGCGGCTCGTGTCGGAGCGCTCCGGCGTCGCCACCGCGCTCATCGCCGGCCGCGACGAGCTGCTGGGCTACATCGACCATCCCGAACGCAGCCCGCTGCGCGAGGGGTGGCGCTTCGAGCTCGTGGGCTCGCTGCTGGACGACCTGCTCGCGGGGGATATCGGGCTGACCGTGAAGGACGGGGCCGTCGAGATCCTGTAGCCCGCGCCCGCCCCGCCCGACGGGCGGGTCTCCCGTCCGCGCCCCGCGCCGGCGTTTGCCGGGCCGCCGTCGGGGTACAAGCACATGCAACACGAACGCAGATCCGCGAAGGGGTGCCTCATGCCATATTACGGTTTCGGTTACGGGTTCGGGATCGATCCCGCCTACCTGCTCCTGGTCGTCGTCTCCCTCGTCTTGGGGATGGCCACGCAGGGCTACATCAACTCCACGTACCGCACCTGGTCAAAGGTCAAAGGCGACGGGGCGTCCGGCGCCGACGTGGCGCGCCGCATGCTCGATGCGAACGGCTGCGGCCGCGTGGGCATCAAGAGCACGGCGGGGCACCTCACCGACCACTACGACCCGCGCGACAACAGCCTCTACCTGTCGGGGGAGAACCTCTCCGGCGGCTCGGTGGCGAGCATCGCGGTCGCCTGCCACGAGGCGGGGCACGCGGTCCAGCGCCAGAGCGGCTACTTCATGATGCGCGTGCGCAGCGCGCTCGTCCCGGTGGTCAACCTGTCCCAGAGCATGTGGATGCTCGTCTTCATCATGGGGGTCGCCCTGAACATCGCCGGGCTGACCACGCTCGCCATCGTCCTGTTCGCCTTCTCGGTGCTGTTCCAGATCGTGACCCTGCCCGTCGAGCTCGACGCGAGCCGCCGCGCGGTGGACTACATCCGCGCCTCGGGCATGAGCGAGCTGAACGTCCGCGGCGCGCGCAAGGTGCTCACGGCGGCCGCCCTGACCTACGTCGCCGCGGCGCTCACCTCCATCCTGCAGCTGGTCTACCTGCTCGGGCGCACGGACCGCAGCCGCGACTGAGGTTGCGGGCGCCGCCGTGTCCGCGCGGCGCGCTAGACTGGGTTCAGCACGGACCGCGCGCCCCGCGCGCGGGAGGGTCGATGTGAAAGGGGGAGCCGTGTCCGCATGGAACCTCACGGGGACCGCGCCGCGCGCGCGGGATGACGGCGGCGAGCGGGACGGCGGCGCGCTGTCCGTCTCGCGGGCGGTCGAGCTCGCCGCGAGCGCGCTCGAGGCCATCCCGCAGCTCACGGTGATCGGAGAGGTCACGGGCTTCCGCGGGCCCCATGCCCGCAGCGGCCACTGCTACTTCCAGATCAAGGACGATTCCTGCGCGGTTGACTGCATCGTGTGGCGCGGGAGCTACGCCAAGCGCACCTTCGACCTGCGCGACGGCATGCAGGTCCAGTTCACGGGGTCGTTCAACCTCTACAAGGCGACGGGGCGCATGAGCTTCGTCGCCCGCTCCTTCTCGCTGGCGGGGGAGGGCCTTCTGCGCCAGCAGGTCGCGGCGCTCGCCGAGAAGCTGCGCCGCGAGGGGCTCATGGACGAGGCGCGTCGGCGCCGGATCCCGGTGTTCTGCACGCGCGTCGCCGTGGTGACCTCGCTGTCCGGCGCGGTGATCGACGACGTGAAGCGCACGCTGCGCCGTCGCAACCCGCTCGTGGAGCTCGTCTGCGTCGGCGCGCGCGTCCAGGGCGAGGGGGCGGCCGAGGAGCTCGTCGAGGCCCTCGGCCGCGCCGCGGCGCTCGACCCCGCGCCCGACTGCATCCTGCTCGTGCGCGGCGGCGGCTCCTTCGAGGATCTGATGACCTTCAACGACGAGGCGCTCGCACGGGCCGTCGCGGCATGCCCCGTCCCCGTGGTCACGGGGATCGGGCACGAGCCGGACACCTCCATCTGCGACATGGTGAGCGACCGGCGCTGCTCGACGCCCACGGCCGCCGCGGAGTCCGTCGCGCCGGCGATGGCGGACCTCGCCGAGGTGCTCGCCGCGCGCGAGCGCCGCCTCGCATCCGCCGCGTCCGCCCGCGTACGCACCGCCTCCGCCGAGCTCGACGCCCGGCGCGACCGCGCGCGCCGGGCGATGTCCGCGCGCCTCGACCGGCTGTCCGTCGCCCTCGACGCGCTCGCGGCGCGGCCCTCCCTCCAAGGGCCCGCGGCGATCATAGACCGGCGCCGCACGGACCTCATGCAGACCTCCGAGCGCCTCGCGTCGGCGGTCGAGCGCTCCCAGGAGCGCTTCGCCCGCGAGCTCGACGGGGTGTCCCCGCGCCTCGTGCGCGCCGGGCAGGCGCTCGTCGCCGGCAGGGGGCGCCCCCCCCCCCCCCCCCCCC
>NZ_JAQECM010000013.1:8693-42142 GCF_027669965.1 Candidatus Collinsella stercoripullorum
TCGACGCGCTCTCCCCGCTCAAGGTGCTCGCCCGCGGCTATGCGATCGCGTACGGGCCCTCCGGCGTCGTCACGAGCGCGGGCCAGGTGGCCCGCGGGGACGACCTGCGCGTGAGGCTCGCCGACGGGGACGTCCGGGCGCGTGTGGAGGAGGTCGCCTGCGCCACCGGGCCGGACGGGGGAGCGCGGGAGGGCGCCTTGCGCCCCTGAGCGCGGGCGCGCCGTGAAGAGGGAACGACGGAGCCGCGCCGCGGCCCGAACAGGAAGGAAGACGATGGCAGACGAGAAGAAGGTCGAGGACCTCACCTACAAGGAGGCCTCCACGGAGCTGGAGCTCATCATCCGCAACCTCGAGTCCGGCGACATGGAGCTCGAGGAGTCGCTCGCGAGCTACACGCGCGGCGTCGAGCTGCTGCGCAGCCTGCGCGCGCGCCTCGAGGACGCCGAGCAGAAGGTGAGCGTGCTCATGAAGGACGTCGACGGCAACGACGTCCTCGAGGAGGGCGAGCCCGCGGACACCTCGGACGCGCTCCCCTTCTAGGGTCGCGGTGCCCGGGATGGCATGACGACCCGGACGGGGCCCGCGCGCCGCAGCGCCGGCGGGCTTGCCCCGTCCGCCGCGGCTGTACGACAATGGGGGCGGGCCGCCGTTCCGGAGGCGGCCCGTCCCTCGCACCCGAAACGAAAGGAGCACTCATGGAAGACTGCATCTTCTGCAAGATCGCCGCGCACGAGATCCCCTCGACCGTCGTGTACGAGGACGACCTTGTCATCGCCTTCGACGACCTGAACCCCCAGGCGCCGGTGCACACCCTCGTGATCCCCAAGGGCCATTACGCCGACATCGTCGACGGCGTCCCGGGCGAGGTGCTCGCCGCCATGGCGCACGCGGTGTCCGAGGTGGCGCGCATCAAGGGCCTCTCCGACGGCTTCCGCGTCATCTCCAACACGGGCGCGGCGGCCGGTCAGACCGTCATGCACTTCCACATGCACGTGCTCGGCGGAACCGACTTGGGGGAGAACCTTCTGTAGGACGCCTGTCGCCCGTCATAGCCCGCGCCCCTCGCGCGCGCCCGTTCCCGCGGTTCCGGCCGCGGGCGATGGTGCGTGTCCCGTTATTGTCCGCATGGGGCATCCTCGCCCCGTTGAGGGGGTGTTTGGGCGTATGATAGAACCCGTTGTGATGCCTGCCGGGCGAACAGCTCGCCGGCGGGGATAGCTAGACCTTGAGATGGGAGACACATGAACGTTCTCGTTGTCAACGCGGGCAGCTCCAGCCTGAAGTACCAGCTGCTCAACACCCAGACGCGCGAGGTGTTCGCAAAGGGCAACTGCGAGCGCATCGGCATCGACGGCTCCTTCATCGGCCACGAGGAGAACGGCATCAAGGACAAGCTCGAGGTCGCGCTGCCCGATCACAAGACCGCCATCCAGCACGTCTTCGACATCCTGAAGACCGTGGACCAGCCCATCGAGGGCATCGGCCACCGCGTCGTCCAGGGCGGCTGGTACTTCCCCGAGTCCGCCGTCGTGACCGACGAGACCCTGGGCTGGGTCCGCGAGGTCGCCCCGCTCGCGCCGCTGCACAACTACGCCGAGGCCGACGTCATCGAGATCTGCCGCGACATGTTCCCCGAGCTCGGCAACGTGATCGTGCCGGACACCGCCTTCCACTACAACATGCCCGAGCACGCCTGGCGCTACGCCATCCCGCGCGACATCGTGGACAAGTACCATGTCCGCAAGTACGGCGCCCACGGCACGAGCCACCGCTTCATCTGGCGCACCGTCAACGAGTTCATGGAGGGCAAGGCCCACAAGCTCGTCTCCTGCCACCTGGGCTCCGGCGCCTCCCTGTGCGCCATCGAGGACGGCAAGTGCATGGACACCACCATGGGCCTCACCCCGCTCGACGGCCTGATCATGGGCACCCGCTGCGGCACCGTCGACCCGGCCACCGTGTTCTACCTCAACCGCGTCGCGGGCATGAGCATCGATGACATCGACACCATGATGAACAAGCAGTCCGGCCTGCTCGCCGTGTCCGCCAAGTCCTCCGACTCGCGCGACATCGAGGAGGGCATGAACGCGGGCGACGAGAACTGCAAGATGGCCATGGAGATGTTCTACTACCGCACCTCCCAGCTGTTCGCCGAGATGGCCGCCTCCATGGAGGGCGTCGACACCATGGCGTTCACCGCGGGCATCGGCGAGAACTCCGTCACCATGCGCGCCGGCGTGGCCGAGCGCCTCAAGTGGATGGGCGTCGAGATCGACCCCGAGCTCAACAAGATCCGCTCCGACGACCCGCGCGTCATCTCCACGCCGGACTCCGCGATCACCGTCCTCGTGGTCCCCACCAACGAGGAGCTCATGATCGCCCTCGACGTCGAGGAGCTGCTGGGCTAAACATCCCAAGCGGGCTGCGCAAGATCCTTGCGCCCCGTCATGCTCAAGCATGTTCGAAGGGCCGGTTTATCCGGCCCTTCTTCGTAACCACTTGTGGGTTCCGCCCGGCAGGAGGGGGCTTTCTAGGTAAGCTGGCCGAGCGGCCCCCGAGAACGCAGGAAGCCCCCGCACGTATTCTTCCGAGCGATTCCGCAGCGCGAAGCGCGAGGACCAGCGAGGAAGAAACGTGCGGGGGCTTCCGGTGGGATCAGCCTGGCTACTCGGCCATCTGGGCCTGGACGGCGGTGATGGCCACGACGCCCACGATGTCGTCGGCGGAGCAGCCGCGGGACAGGTCGTTCACCGGCTTGGCGATGCCCTGCAGGATCGGGCCGTAGGCCTCGGCCTGGCCGAAGCGCTGCACGAGCTTGTAGCCGATGTTGCCGCACTCGAGGTTGGGGAACACGAGCACGTTGGCGTGGCCGGCGACGGCGGACTCGGGGGCCTTGAGCTCCGCGACGGCGGGCACGATGGCGGCGTCGAGCTGCAGGTCGCCGTCGACGGCGAGCTCGGGCGCCTTCTCCTTGGCGAACGCCGTGGCCTCCTGGACCTTCTTGGCGGTGTCGCCGCCGGCGGAGCCCATGGTGGAGTAGGAGAGCATGGCGACCTTGGGCTCGACGTCGCCCATGAAGGTCTTGAAGGAGTTGGCGGAGGCGATGGCGATCTCGGAGAGCTCGTCGGAGGTCGGGTCGATGTTCAGGCCGCAGTCCGCGAACACGAGCGTGCCGTCGACGCCGAACTCGGGCGTCTTGGTGCACATGACCATGAAGGCGGAGACGAGCTTGGTGCCCGGGGCGGTCTTCAGGATCTGCAGCGCGGGGCGCAGGGTGTTGGCGGTGGAGTGGCAGGCGCCGGAGACCAGGCCGTCGGCGTCGCCCATCTTGACCATCATGGTTCCGTAGTAGGTGGCGTCCATGACCTGGGCGCGGGCCTGCTCGATGGTGACGCCCTTCTTGGCGCGGAGCTCGGCGAACTTCTGGGCGTAGGCCTCATGGTTGGGGGCGTCGGCGCTCGAGGGGTCGATGACGGTGACGCCCTCGATGACGATCTCGTCGGGGTTGCCCAGGATGACGAGGTTCGCCAGGTCCTCCTCGACGATCTTCTTGGCGGCCTCGATGGTGCGCGGGTCCTCGCCCTCGGGCAGCACGATCGTCTTCTTGTCCGCCTTGGCGGCGGCCTTCATACGGCTCAGGAAATCGCTCATGTCTCTCCTCAAAACGCAAGCTCGCAAGGGCAGTCTGCACCCTCTCTTGAGCTTTCCTTGTGTGGCAAGGTTCATTATAGGAGCATGAGCGCTATAATCCTGAAAACATTTTGCGGCGAGGTGCGCCGCGGGTGTTTTTTAGTACCGGAACCTACCGAGGAGCTTCGATGCAGATCACGTCTGGTCTACCTGAGACGTTCAACCCCGACTTATACGACATGATCGTCGTGGGGGCCGGGTTCGCGGGCGCGGTGTGCGCCCGTCGCCTGGCGGAGACCTCCGGGTTCCGTGTCGCCGTGCTCGAGCGGCGCGACCACATCGCAGGCAACGCCTACGACCGCTATGACGGGAACGGCATCCTGGTCCACGAGTACGGCCCGCATATCTACCACACCTTCAACGAGCGCGTGCACAACTTCCTGTCCCGCTTCACCGAGTGGACCGACTACCAGCACAAGGTGCTCGCCAACATCCACGGTACGCTCATGCCGGTCCCCTTCAACCACACCAGCCTGAAGCTCGCCTTCGGCGAGCAGCGCGGGGAGCAGCTCTACCGCAAGCTCGTCGAGACCTTCGGCGAGGGCCGCAAGGTCCCCATCATGGAGCTCCGCGCCAAGAACGACCCCGAGCTCGTCGAGGTCGCGGACTACGTCTACGAGAACGTCTTCCTCCACTACACGATGAAGCAGTGGGGGCAGACGCCCGACCAGATCGACCCGTCCGTCACCGGGCGCGTGCCCATCTTCATCGGCGACGACGACCGCTACTTCCCCCAGGCGCCCTACCAGGGCATGCCCGCCGAGGGCTACACCGCCCTGTTCGAGCGCATGCTCGACCACGATCTCATCGACGTGTTCTGCGGCGTGGACGCGCGCGACGTCTTCCAGATCGGCGAGACCAACGTGCACGTGTGCGGCAAGTGCTACGGCGGCGAGATCGTCTACACCGGCCCGCTCGACGAGCTGTTCGGGCTCGACCTGGGCGCCCTGCCGTACCGCACCCTCGACATGAGGTTCGAGACGCTCGAGATGGACCGCTTCCAGCCCGTGGGCACCGTGAACTACACCACGAGCGAGGACTTCACGCGCATCACCGAGTTCAAGAACATGACCGGCCAGGTGGTCCCGGGCAAGACGGTCATCATGAAGGAGTACAGCCACGCCTACGAGTCGGGCAGCGGCCAGACGCCGTACTACGCCATCCTCGACCCCGAGAACCGCGCCCTGTACGAGCGCTATCTCGACCGCGTGGTGAACCTCACCAACTTCCATCCGGTCGGGCGCCTGGCGGAGTACCGCTACTACGACATGGACGCCGTGACCGACTCCGCCCTGAACCTCTCCGACGAGATCATCGCCTATCATGCCTAGCACCGCGCACCACAAGGTGGTGACCTTCGGCATCCCGTCCTACAACGCCGCGGCGGACATGGACCGCTGCATCTCCTCGATCCTCGAGGGGTCGGGGTACGCCCCGGATGTCGAGGTCATCATCGTCGATGACGGCTCGACCGACGAGACCCCGCGCAAGGCGGACGAGTGGGCCGCCCGCTACCCGGGGATCGTGCGCGCCGTGCACCAGGAGAACGGCGGCCACGGCATCGCCGTCCTCTCGGGCCTGCGCGAGGCCTCGGGAACCTACTACAAGGTCGTGGACTCGGACGACTGGCTCTATGCCGAGGCGCTCTCCACCATGCTCTCCATCCTGCGCGGGTTCGAGGAGCGCGGCTGCCGGGTCGACCTGTTCATCTCCAACTACGTCTACGAGAAGGTCCACGAGGGCAAGCGGACCGCCATCAGCTACCGCACCGCCCTGCCGCGCAAGAAGGTCTTCGGCTGGGACCAGATCGGCAGGTTCCGCCCCGATCAGAACCTGCTCATGCACAGCCTGTGCTACCGGACCGACGTCCTGCGCGCCGCGGACCTCCCGCTGCCCGCGCATACCTTCTACGTCGACAACATCTACGCCTACGTGCCGCTGCCGCGCTGCGAGACGCTCTACTACGCGGATATCGACCTCTACCGCTACTTCATCGGGCGCGAGGGGCAAAGCGTCAACGAGGCCACGATGGTACGCCGTCTCGACCAGCAGTTCCGCATCACGCGCATCATGATGGAGTCCTACCACCTGTACGACGACGTGCGCTCCGCGCGCCTGCGCTCCTACATGATGGGCTATTTCACCATGATGATGACCATCTGCTCGGTGTTCTCCAAGCTCTCCGACGACCCGCAGGCCCGCATCTGGCTGCGCGACCTGTGGCGCGACCTCAAGGTCTACGATGAGCGGATGTACCGCCATGCGCGCTACGGCCTTCTGGGCATGGGCACGAACCTGCCGACGCGCGCGGGGGAGAAGACCACCATCGGCCTGTACCACCTGGCGAGCAGGATCTTCAAGTTCAACTAGATGCCCGGCCCCCGCGCTCCGATCAGGATGGGTTGATTGGGGACGGGGTCATTTTTACCCATGGGTTGGTGGGGGACGGGTTCGTTTCAACCCAAGTCAACCCATGCTGCCTCTCGTGACGGGGCCGGTCCCGCCCGCGCTCCCAGTGGGACCGTGGGGCGAGGGGCGCGGGCGGCTCAGCCCGCCGCCGTACGCTGCGATGCCCCGTGCGGGCGGGACGTCCCCGGGCCCGCGCGCTCAGATCGCGATGGCGCCGCAGGCGAGCATGGCGACGGCGGCGACGGCGGCGGCGAGGATGATGCACGCCAGGACCCTCTCCCGTCCGGTGAGCGCGGTCCCCTCGCCGTATTCGCGCCGCGCGCGGATGAAGAACAGGATTCCGGGTACGTAGGCGATGCAGCAGAGCATGAGCTGATGTAGGCCGGACAGCGTGATGGCCGCGACGAGAAATGCCGTGGCGAACGCCCCCAGCGCGAAGGACCCCATCATCCCCTCACGGCGCCGCGGCCAGGCGAGCTTCGCCATGTACGCGGCCGCGAGACCCCACGAGATGACGATCGACGCCGTGCACAGGGAGTAGGCGAACCGATAGGCCTCCTCGGACAGGAGCATCACGATGGAGAGCAGCTGGATCATCGCGCCGGTGACGACCAGGCACGACGTCGGCGCGCCGTAGGCGTTCAGCTTCGCGAAGGCGCGCGGCAGGAGCTCCATGCGGGCCATCTCGTGCATGGCCTCCGAGGCGAGGATGGTGTAGGAGAGCCACGCGCCGAAGATCGAGATGATGAGGCCACCCGAGATGAAGGCGCCGCCCCAGGGGCCCACCACGCGCTGGAAGATGTAGGGCATGGACGGCGTCCCGACCGCCATGAGCTCCTCGCGCGTGAGGTAGCCGTAGGGGAGAACCGACGCGGCGACGTAGATGACGAGGAGCGCCGTGCATCCGAGGATCGTCGCGCGGCTGACGTCGCGCTTGTCGCGGGCGCGGTGGCCGAGCACGCTCGCGCCCTCCATGCCCACGAACACCCACATCATGACCATGTAGCAGTTGACGATCTGGGTGCCCGCGCTGCCCGGCGCCCCCTCGCCGCCGAGGTTGTCGGCGACGGTGCCCCAGAAGTCCGCCGTGAACACGCCGAAGTCGAACACGAGCAGCATCGTGGCGATGAAGACGAAGATGGGCACGAGCTTGCAGGTCATGACGATGGCGTTCAGGACGGACGCCTCCTCGACGCCGCGGTTGACGACGGCGACGATGATCCAGTTGAGCAGCGAGATGAACGCGACCGCCCCCACCGTGAGGCCGTCGGCGAACGGCGGGAAGAAGTACCCGATCGCGGTGGCGAGCATGACGCCGAACGCCACGTTGCCGATCCAGATGGACAGCCAGTACCCCCATCCCGAGACGAACCCGGTGAACGGGCCGAACCCCTCCTTGGCGTAGGCGACGATGCCGTTCAGGTCGGGCCGCAGGATCGACAGCTTGCCGAAGGAGGTCGCGAGCGCCATGAAGCCGATGCCCGAGATCGCCCAGGCGATGAGGGCGGGGCCGGGCGCCGCGGCGGCGGAGATATCGGTCGAGAGCGCGAAGACCCCCGAGCCGATCGATGAGCTCACGACGAGCGCGATGAGGCCGAACAGCCCGATGCCGCGCTTGGCGGGCGGCTCCTCGGTGGATGCGGGCTCGGGATCCATGGGGGCTCCTTGGAAGACGGGAGTGAATAGAAAACCCGCCGGCTCGCATACCGCGATGCCGGCGGGCTGCTGGTACCTCGTTGGATGGTATCCTAGCGTGCTATGTCCGCGTATGCGGGAAGTCCCAGAATTCCGTCTGCGGCGCGACAGCCCCCGCAGATGGCATCCTCGAGCGCACGGGTCGCCACGAGCCCGATGAGGTCGAGCGGATAGTCCTCCTTGGCCGTTCCGGAGGCCATGACGTAGATGGTGTCGCCGTCGTTGGTGGTATGGGTCGGCCGGATGGTGTGCGCGTAGGCGTCGGCGGCCATCTGGGCGACCTTGGTGCACTGCGCCTTGGTCAGCCGCGCGTTGGTGACGATGCACGAGATGGTCGTGTTCGTGCGGTCGAGCGGCATGGCCATGGTGTCGGCAGCGGCGATCATGGCGTCCTCCATGCTCACGATGTCCGCGGAGCCGGCGTCGGCGCGCATGCCGGCGATCGGCGCGCCCGTCTTCGGGTCGACGACGTTGCCGCAGGCGTTCACGGCGCTGAGCGCGGCCACCTTGAGCCCGCCGAGCGCGAGGGCGCGCGCCCCGAGGCCGCCCTTCATGGCGCATTCGGCCCCGTTCAGCTTGCCCACGGTGGCACCGGTGCCGGCGCCCACGGTGCCCTCCGCGAGCGGCGCGGGCTCGTCGTCGAGGGCGACGCGGGTCGCCGCGATGCCCGCGTCCACGCCGGGGCGCGCATGCGCATCGCCGAAGGCGAGGTCGAACAGGCAGCTGGAGCACACGATCGGCACGACGGCGGGGCCCACGTCGAGGCCGATGCCGCGCGCCTCGAGCTCGCGGGCGACGCCCGAGGCCGCCTCGAGGCCGAAGGCGGAGCCGCCTGAGAGGCAGACGGCGTGGACGGCGTCGACGGTGTTCTCGGGGCGCAGCAGGTCGGTCTCGCGCGATGCGGGCGCGCCGCCGCGCACGTCGACGCCGGCGGCGGCCCCCGCGGGCGCGACGACGACCGTGCAGCCGGTCGCGCCCGTGCGGTCGGTCCAGTGCCCGAAGCGGAAGTCGACGAGCTCGGTCGTGGGGATGGGGGTGAGGTGCAAGGTCATGGGAATCCCTTCGGATGGAAGCGCGCGGGGGGCGTCAGCGGGCGGCGCGGTTCGGTTCGAGCTCGGCGATGGCGCGCGCCACGCGCGCGATCGGCAGGCCCACGACGGTGTAGAAGTCGCCGTCGATCTTTCTCACGAGCATACGGCCGCCGGCGCCCTGGATGCCGTAGGCGCCGGCCTTGTCGAGCGGCTCGCCGCTCGCCACGTAGGCGTCGATCTCCGCGTCGGTCAGCGGGTAGAACGTGACGTCGGTGACGTCGACGAACGAGACCGGCTCCGCGGCGCACCCTGCGGCGGCGAGGCATACGCCGGTGGCGACCTGGTGGGTGCCGCCGGAGAGGTCGCGCAGCATGCGGCGCGCATCGGCGTCGTCGGCGGGCTTGCCGAGCACCTCGTCGCCCACGGCGACGACCGTGTCGGCGGCCACCACGAGCTCGCCCGGTTCGGCGGCGCCGCGCGCGACGGCGAGCGCCTTGTCGCGCGCGAGCCTGCCCACCAGCTCGATGGGCCCCTCGTCCTCCAGCGGCGTCTCATCGATGTCCGCCGGGACCACGCGGAAGTCGTACCCCGCCTCGCGCATGAGCTCGATGCGGCGCGGGGACTGCGAGGCCAGGATCATGCGACCGGCCCGTCCAGCTGGATGCCCTCGCGGACCTTCTCCACCGCGACCTCCCCGGCGATGTCGCCGAGGACGGCGAGCGCGAAGGGGAGCGCCTGGCCCATGGCCGACGCGGTGATGATGTTGCCGTCGACCACGACGGTCTTCGGCCCGGCGAACACGCCGGCGGGGAAGGTCTTCTCGAACCCGGGGAAGCAGGTCGCGCGGCGCCCGTCGAGCACGCCGAGCTCGCCCAGGATGGACGGGGCGGCGCAGATGGCGGCGACGTGGCGCGTGGCGGCGAACGCGCGCACGAGCTCGCAGACGCGCTCGTCGGCGCGCAGGTGCGTGGTGCCCGGCATCCCGCCCGGCAGGACGAGGTAGTCGAAGTCGTCCATGTCGATCTCGTCAAGGGTGCAGTCGCAGGTGACGGACACCTGCTGGGCGCTCACGACGTCGCGGGTGGACATCACGGAGACGAGCAGGGTGCGCACGCCGCCCCTCCTCAGGACGTCGACGACGGTCAAACACTCGATGGTCTCGAATCCATCGGCGGCGAGGACGACGGCAGACGGCATGGCTGTTCCTTTCGACAGGGGGTGGCGTTCACGGGGCTTATACCCAGCGGGGGCGGCCGCGTGCGGCTTGCCCGCGGATTTCCCGCGGCTGGGGCGCCCGCGTGCCCCGGGGGCGCGCGGGCGCCACCGGGACGGGGTCTCGTTCCGTCCGGTCGGCGCCGCCGCGCCCGGGGGCGGGGCGGGAGCCGGGGATCACGGACGACGGCGTGTGAGGTGCGCCACGGTCTCGCAGTGGTAGGTCTGGGGGAACAGGTCGACCGGGGTGGCGCTCACGAGCTCGAAGGTCCCTTCCTCGCGGAAGCGGCGCAGGTCGCGCGCGAGCGTGGCGGGGTCGCAGGAGACGTAGGCGACGTCGCGCGCCGGGGTGGAGGCGATGAGCCCCACGACCTGCTCGGCGAGGCCGGCGCGCGGCGGGTCCACCACGAGCACGTCGGCGTCCTCGTCGGGGAACTCGCGCGCCGCGTCGCCGCCGATGACGTCGACGTTGTCGAGGTGGGCGTACTCGAGGTTGTTCCGCAGGTCGCGGACGGCGGGGCCGTAGGCTTCGACGGCGGCCACGTAGGCGCTGCGGCGGGCGAGCGGGAGGGTGAAGGTCCCCGCGCCGCTGTACAGGTCCACGGCGACCTCCTCCTCGCCCGGGCGCAGGGCGTCGAGCACCAGCTCGACGAGGATCTCGGCGGCGGCGGTGTTCACCTGGAAGAACGAGGGCGCCGACAGGCGCATCGACTCGCCCGCGATGCTCTCGGTCCACGAGCTCTTCCCCGAGAGCAGCTCGACGCCGGCGACCTTGCGGGCGCGCCGGTCCCCGCGCGACATCACGCGCACCACGCTGGTGGGCTTGAGCGCGTCGCCGAGCACGCGCGCGACCTGGGCGCGGGGGAAGGCGCCGGTCGGGGTCCAGAGCGCGACCTCGAGGGCGCGGGTGCGCCTGCTCGCGCGGATGCCGACGCGCTCGAGGGAGAGGTCGCGGGAGTTGCCGAGGTAGGAGAGGGCGCCGACGACCGACTTGATGGCGCGGGGGAACGCCTTCTCGAACAGGGGGCACGCATCGACCCGGATCACCTGCTCGGGGTCGCGCCCGTGCATCCCCAGGCGCAGCCTGCCGCCGTCGACGACGGGCGCGAGCTCGACCTTGTTGCGGTAGCCCCATGCGTCCTTCGCGTGGCGGATGGGGCGCACGACGCGCTCCACCTCCTCTGCGGGAAGGCCCCCGATGCGCTCGAGCGCCGAGCGGAGGTTCTCCTCCTTCGCGGCGCGCTGGGCGCCCACGGCGAGGCCGCCCCACGGGCAGCCCCCGCAGACCCCCGCGAAGGGGCAGGGGGGCTGCACGCGGTCGGGCGACGGCTCGAGGACCTCGCGCACGACGGCGCGGTCGAACGAGGCCCCGCTGCTCACGACCTCGGCCTCGACGACGTCGCCGGCCAGCCCGCCCGAGACGAAGACGGCCTTGCCGTCCGGGGTGCGGGCGAAGCCGTCCGGGCCGTAGGTCATGCGTTCGATGGTGAGCTTCATGCGGGGTCTCCTTGCCGTGGCGGATGCTGCGGACAGTGTATCGCGAACGGGGGCCGGGCGGAGCGCCCGGAGCCGGTGCCCGCAAGAGGTCCGCAACGCGAACGCGCCGCCCGTCGCAGCTGACGGGCGGCGCGCGAAGGGGGTCTCGGACCGCTCGCGGCTCAGCCGCGGCGGCGCTCATCCCCGCTGCCGAACAGCAGCGTCTTGATGCCGAGGCCGACCAGGGCGAGGCCGGTGGTCACGCGGCCGTGGCGCCGCACCACGATGGTCCCGTCCCCGCGGCGGGCGCGGACCCGTCCGCCGTCCGCCGGCTCGGGCTCCGGGTCGATGAGCTCCGCCTCGACCGCCGTCGGCTCCGGCTCCGGCTCTGGTGTCGGCTCGGATGGGGCGGGGCCGCCCGACGCCCGTCCGGAGGGCTCGGGTGCCGTCGGCGCCGCCTCGGTCCCGGGCGCAGGTGCGGGCGCGGGCTGGGGCTCGTGCTCGAGGACCCCGTCGCCGTCCTTCTCCACGGCCGTCGCCGGGGGCGTCCCCATGGGAACGCTCGGACGGGCCACGGCGCGCCGGGACTCGGCGCGCTCCGCCCGGCGGCCCTGCGCGCAGGCGAGCTGCATCAGGTACTCCTGCGCGACGAAGGGCTCCGCGCCCTCCTCGTGCGGCACGGGCGCCCAGGCGCCCTCGCTCGTGAGCTCGCGGGCCTTCACGTTGTCGCGCAGCTGGATGCGCATGAACTCGATGACCTGCGCGCGCAGCTCGGCATCGAGCACCGGGAAGGCGATCTCCACGCGGTGCTCGGTGTTGCGGGTCATCATGTCCGCGCTCGACAGGTAGACCGTGTCCGCGTCCTCGCCGAAGGCGTAGACGCGCGCGTGCTCGAGGAAGCGCCCCACGATCGAGCGGATGTGCACGTTCTCCGTCTTGCCGGGGATGCCGGGCAGCAGGCAGGAGATGCCGCGGATGATCATCTCGACCTCGACGCCGGCGCGGCTCGCCTCGGAGATCTTGTCGATCACCTCGCGGTCGGTGAGCGAGTTCAGCTTGAAGAAGACCCGCGCGGGCAACCCGGCCTGGGCACGGTCGATCTCGCGGTTCAGTCCGGTCATGATCAGGGGCTTCAGGCCCGCGGGGGCGACGCCGAGGAAGCGGTAGTCGCCGCGCAGGTTGCCGAGCGAGAGGTTGCGGAAGAACAGGTTCGCGTCCTCGCCGATGCCGGGGTGCGCGGTCATGAGCATGAAGTCGGAGTAGAGCTTGGCGGTCTTCTCGTTGAAGTTGCCGGTGCCGAGCAGCGTGATGCGCGTGAGCGCCATGCCCTCGCGGTAGGTGATCTGGCAGATCTTGGAGTGGCACTTGAAGCCCTCGGAGCCGTAGATGACCGTGCAGCCGGCCTCCTCGAGGCGCTCGGCCCACTCGATGTTGTTCTCCTCGTCGAAGCGCGCGCGGAGCTCCATGAGGACGGTGACCTCCTTGCCGTTCTCCGACGCGGAGATCAGCGACTCGCACAGGCGCGACTGCTTGGCCACGCGGTAGAGCGTGATGCGGATGGAGATGCAGTCCTCGTCGTAGGCGGCCTCGTGGACGAGGTCGAGGAACGGCGACATCGACTCGTAGGGGTAGAACAGCAGCTTGTCGCCCTCGAGCACCTGCTCGCGCATGGAGCGGGAGGAGTCGATGTCGGGGTTCGCCTGGGGCGTGAACGGGTCGAACAGCAGGCCCCCGCGCTCAGGCGCCGGGATGCGCGACTCGAGCGAGTACACGAACCCGAGGTCGAGCGGGATGTCCGTGACCGCGCACGCGCGGCCGGACAGCTCGAGGGCCTGGCGGATGCGCTTGGACGTGGGGCGCTCGAGCGCGCCGCGGATGTAGAGGTAGACCGGCTGCAGCCGCAGGCGCTTCTTCAGGATGCGCTTCATGTGCTGCCGGTAGTCCTCCTCCTCCTCGACGCCCTCGCCGTCCGGGTCGATGTCGGCGTTGCGGATGACGCGGATGATGGCGCGGTCCTGCGGCGCGTAGGAGCCGAAGCACCCCTCGACGCAGGCCATGATGATGTCCTCGACGAGGATGTAGTGGTACTCGTCTCCGGCGCTCGGGATTTCGACGACGCGCGGGAGCGAGGGCGGGATCTCGATGAGGCCGAGCAGCCCCGTCTCCTCGGTGCCCGCCGCCCCCTCGAGCCCGCAGACGAGGTAGAGCGCGCCGTTGCGCAGGTTGGGGAAGGGGTGGCGCGGGTCGATGACGAGCGGGGAGATGATGGGGGAGATGTAGGACTTGAAGAAGCTCTCCACGAAGGTGCGCTCGTCCCCCACGAGGGTGGAGGGCTCGAGGCGGATCAGCCCGTGCCCGGCCAGCGCGTCCTCGAGCCCGTGGAAAGCGGTCCGGGCTCGCTCGTAGAGCGGGGGGAGCGCCCCGAAGACGCGGTCGATCTGCTCGGCGGGCGTGAGGTTGCTCTTGTTGTCGCGCGGCTGGTGCTTCAGGGTGGCGAGGTCCGACAGGCCGCCGATGCGGACCATGAAGAACTCGTCGAGGTTGCTCTCGAAGATGGCGACGAACTTCAGCCGCTCGAACAAGGGGACGGTCTCGTCGAAGGCCTCGGCGAGCACGCGGTCGTCGAAGCGCAGCCAGGAGAGCTCGCGGTTCTGGGTGTAGGAGAAGTCGTGCCGCTCCGCCTTGGCGATCCGCCCGGCTTCCGCGCCCTTCTTCCTCTCGCCCTTCTTGCGGTCCTTGTCCTTCACAGCCATCGCGCATCCGCCCCAATCCGGTCGTCGGTTCCGATCTGCATCCAAGTATAGGATGCGCCCGACCCGCGGCGGCGGGCAGGCGCATCTTTCTAATATAGGGCACGGGGGGTCGTTTCAGGTCGGCGTCGGGATTCCTTATCCGATGCTTACACGGGCGGCGCGCGCGTCGCGGGCGCGATGCCGCCGCGAGCGGTACCCGTACGCCCGCAAGCGGTCGTTCGGAAGAAAAAAATGAATAGACCGAAATAATTTCTGAATCTAACCCCGGGCGTTGCGCAATCGCCCGTATTCTCGCGAAATATACAAAACAGGGATAGAAATATGCAGAAACGGGAGTATGGTAATCGGTTTCTTTCAGATAGAAATACTAGGCATTTTGCCGTCAACGCAGGTAAATGCGCTTTAACTAGTTAGAGTGCATCGTGCTGATACTTTGGTCATATACCGTTTAGGCGAACTTTGATACCGTTCGCCCCCCTCGTGCAAGAGAGGGGCGACATTGGATAAAACTATCAATGTCCGCACACGGGGCCCAGGCACGAGAGGCCCCGACGACGGGGCCGCGGAAGCGGCCCGGATAGAAAGGTAGGAGGCTATGACGAAAGGACTGCATGTCACGAGCGAGATCGGGCAGCTCAAGAAGGTCTGCCTGCATCGTCCCGGAGACGAGCTCCTGAACCTGCCCCCCGACGAGCTGGAGCGCCTACTGTTCGACGACGTCCCGTTCCTCGAGGTCGCCCAGGAGGAGCACGACACCTTCGCCCAGATCCTGCGCGACCAGGGCGTCGAGGTGCTGTACCTCGAGCAGCTCATGGCCGAGGCGCTCGACGCCGTCCCCGGCGTGCGCGAGGAGTTCCTCGACCAGTGGCTCGCCGAGGCGGGCATCAAGGGCAAGATCGCCCCGGCCGCCGTGCGCGAGAAGCTGAACTCCATCACCGATAACCTCGAGTTCGTCAAGAAGACCATGGCCGGCATCACCAAGGCCGAGGTCGAGCTGCCGCTCACGAGCTCCGTCACGCTCGACTCCCTGGTGAACACCGAGTCCGAGAGCGACCTGCTCGTCGACCCGATGCCGAACCTCTACTTCACCCGCGACCCGTTCGCGGTCGTCGGCACCGGCGTGAACCTGAACCGCATGTACTCCGTGACGCGCAACCGCGAGACCATCTACGGCAAGTACATCTTCAAGTACCACCCCGACTACAAGGACGTGTCGCTGTACTACCGCCGCGACAGCACCTTCCACACCGAGGGCGGCGACGTCCTGAACATCAACGAGCACACCATCGCCGTCGGCATCTCGCAGCGCACCCAGGCCGCCGCGATCGACGTCATGGCCCAGAACATGTTCTGGAACTCCGACTCCAAGATCGACACCATCCTGGCCTTCGACATCCCGGTGTCCCGCGCGTTCATGCACCTCGACACCGTGTTCACCCAGATTGACGTCGACAAGTTCACCATCCATCCCGCCATCATGGGCACGCTGACCGTTTACAAGCTCACCCCGGGCAAGAACCCCGGCGAGGTCGAGATCGTCGAGATCAACGACACGCTCGAGCACATCCTGGCCGGCGCCCTCGGCATCGACGCCGTGAAGCTCATCCCCTGCGGCGGCGGCGACCCGATCGCGGCTGCGCGCGAGCAGTGGAACGACGGCTCCAACACGCTGGCCGTCGCCCCGGGCAAGATCTGCGTCTACCAGCGCAACACCGTCACCAACGACGTGCTGTACAAGGAGGGCATGGAGCTGCTCGTCGTGCCCTCGGCCGAGCTCTCCCGCGGCCGTGGCGGCCCGCGCTGCATGAGCATGCCCTTCTGGCGCGAGGATTTGTAAATCTTGATGTTGGCGGCGCTCCGGCCTCCGGTCCGCCGCCATACTTTTCCGATGGGCGCGATACGCCCGAACGCACGGACCCACGTACGAGAAAGGACTCATCCATGGGTGTCAACCTCTCCGGCCGCAGCTTCCTGCGCCTGCTCGACTTCTCCACCGAGGAGATCGAATACCTGCTCAAGCTCTCCCGCAACTTCAAGGACCTCAAGCGCACGGGCACCCCGCATCGCTACCTCGAGGGCAAGAACATCGTCCTGCTCTTCCAGAAGACCTCCACGCGCACCCGCTGCGCCTTCGAGGTCGGCGCCATGGACCTCGGCATGGGCGTGACCTACCTCGACCCGGGCAGCTCGCAGATGGGCAAGAAGGAGTCCATCGAGGACACCGCCCGCGTGCTCGGCCGCATGTATGACGGCATCGAGTTCCGCGGCTTCGCCCAGTCCGACGTCGAGGAGCTCGCCGCCAAGTCCGGTGTGCCCGTGTGGAACGGCCTCACCGACATGTGGCATCCCACCCAGATGCTCGCCGACATCCTGACCGTCCAGGAGAACTTCAACTACGACATCAAGGGCAAGACCCTCGTCTTCATGGGCGACGCCAAGAACAACGTGGCCCGCTCCCTCATGGTCGTGTGCGCCAAGCTCGGCATGAACTTCGTCGCCTGCGGTCCCAAGGAGTGCATGCCCACCGATGACGTCATCGAGGCCTGCAAGCCCATTGCCGCCGCCAACGGCTGCACGATCACCCTCACCGAGGATCCCGAGGCCGCCTGCACCGGCGCCCACGTCATCTACACCGACGTGTGGGTCTCCATGGGCGAGCCCGACGAGGTCTGGACCGAGCGCATCAAGCAGCTCGAGCCCTATCGCGTCACCACCGAGCTCATGGCCAAGGCCGATCCCTCCGCGATCTTCCTGCACTGCCTGCCCAGCTTCCATGACACCAACACCACCACCGGCGCCGAGATTGCCGAGAAGTTCGGTGTCACCGAGATGGAGGTCGAGGACGAGGTCTTCGAGAGCCCGCAGTCCAAGGTGTTCGACGAGGCCGAGAACCGCATGCACACCATCAAGGCTGTCATGTACGCGACCTTGAAATAGCCTCTCCTTCACGCCCTGAGGGGCGCCGGCGCCGGGCCTGCCCGCCCGCGCCCGGCGTCCCCCTCGGGGTGTCCGGTTGTCATCCGCGCGCCCGTCCGGAACACGAGCACGGCACGGCGGGCGGTCCGCGCGGACCTCGTTTCACGTTGAGAAAGGGGGATGAGTTCAATGGCTGAGACAACCAAGAAAAAGCGCGGCATGCTCTCGTCATTCACCATTCTTCTCCTGTTGCTGGCCATCGTCGCCATCGTCACCGTCGTCGTATCCGGCTTCGCCCCCGGTGAGGTGAGCGCAGCCAAGTTCAGCGACTTCTTCACCGCGCCCGTCAAGGGCTTCGCCGATGCGCTTCCCGTATGCCTGTTCGTGATGATCCTCGGCGGATTCCTCGGCATGATGACCGAGACCGGCGCGCTCGACACGGGCATCGCCGTGCTCGTGAAGAAGCTCAAGGGCAACGAGCTCGCCATCATCGTCGTGCTCATGATCATCTTCTCCATCGGCGGCACCACCTACGGCATGTGCGAGGAGACCGTCCCGTTCTACGCCCTGCTCGCCGCCACCATGATGGCCGCCGGCTTCGACCCGCTCGTCGGCGCGGCCACCGTGCTTCTGGGCGCCGGCTGCGGCTGCCTGGGCTCCACGGTGAACCCCTTCGCCGTCGGCGCGGCCGTCGACTCCCTGCGCGGCGTCGGCATCGAGGTCAACCAGGCCATCATCATCGGCCTCGGCGCCATCCTGTGGATCGCCACCACGGCCGTCTCCATCCTGTTCGTCCTGCGCTACGCCAAGAAGGTCAAGGCCGACAAGGGCTCGACCATCCTGTCCATGCAGGAGCTCAAGGACGCCGAGGAGGCGCACGGCGCCGCCGCGGCCGAGGTCAACAAGGACGTCAAGCTGACCGGCCGCCAGAAGGGCGTGCTCGTCATCTTCGCCTTCACGTTCGTCGTCATGATCGCCGGCTTCATCCCCATCGGCGACCTGAACGCCGACGTCGCCGGCTTCTTCGACGCCGGCGCCCAGTACGAGACCGTCGAGACCCCGATCACCAGCGACGACCTCGCCGCCGCCTACGATGACGACAACGGCAGCGTGACCACCATGGACGGCACCGTCGAGGGCGTCTCCGAGTCCGAGGTCCAAACCGCTCAGGGCTGGTCCGCCGTCGTGACCGGCCTGCCCATCGGGCAGTGGTACTTCGATGAGGCCTCCACCTGGTTCTTCATCATGGCCATCGTCATCGGCGTCGTGGGCGGCCTGTCCGAGAAGAAGATCGTGAACACCTTCATCGCCGGCGCCGCCGATATGATGAGCGTCGTCCTCATCATCGCGCTCGCGCGCGGTATCTCGGTCCTCATGGCCGCGACCGGCCTGGACGTGTACGTCCTGAACGCCGCCGCCAACGCCCTGTCCGGCGTGTCCGGCGTGCTGTTCGCGCCGCTCGCCTGGGTCCTGTACTTCGGCCTGAGCTTCCTGATCCCGTCGACCTCCGGCATGGCGACCGTGTCCATGCCGATCATGGGCCCGCTCGCCGCTCAGCTCGGCTTCTCGCCCGAGGTCATGGTCATGATCTTCAGCTCCGCCATCGGCGTGGTGAACCTGTTCACCCCGACCTCCGGCGCCATCATGGGCGGCCTGGCCCTCGCCAAGATCGAGTGGACCACCTGGCTCAAGTTCGCGGTCAAGCTGATCGTGATCCTCTCCGTGGTGTCCGCGGTCATCTGCACCGTCGCCATCATGGTCGTCTAGCGGGGACGCCCGCTCCCGTCGGGCGCCGGCACGGCGACCCCTCCCGGATGCCCGGCGGGTCCAAGAGCAGTCGAGCCGGCGCAGCTGCGGCCGCCGCCGGTGAGACCCTACCTTTCTGCCCCCTCCCGTTCCGTGCGCGGGAGGGGGCGCATCTGTATCGATCGGCCCCGCCCGCGCGCGGCAGCCTACCGGGCGCGTCGGAAGAAAGGATGGGGGAGCGCGGCGCGCCGTCTGCGCCGGTTCCGCTCGTCTATACTGGTCCGGTCAGAAGGTCCGGCCGGCACGCGCGTGCCCGTTCGAGAGGAGCTTGCCCCCATGCGCCAGGGATTCGATAACGAGAAGTACATCAGCCTGCAGGCCGAGCACATCAAGGAGCGCATCGCCCAGTTCGGCGGCAAGCTGTACCTGGAGTTCGGGGGCAAGCTGTTCGACGACTACCACGCGAGCCGCGTGCTGCCCGGGTTCGAGCCGGACACCAAGTTCCGCATGCTCAAGAGCCTGTCGGATGACGTGGAGATCGTCATCGCCATCAACGCCGGCGACATCGAGAAGAGCCGCGCCCGCAGCGACCTGGGCATCACCTACGACGAGGACGTCCAGCGCCTGACCGACATCTTCCGCTCCTACGGCTTCCTCGTGAGCTCGGTCGTGCTCACCCAGTACGCCGGCCAGGGCGCTGCCGACGCCTTCCGCCGCCGTCTCGAGGACCTGGGGATCACCTGCTACCTGCATTACCCGATCGAGGGGTACCCGCACGACATCGACGCCATCGTGTCGGAGGAGGGTTACGGAAGGAACGACTACATCGAGACGACCCGCCCGCTCGTGGTGGTCACCGCCCCCGGCCCGGGCTCGGGCAAGCTCGCCACCTGCCTGTCGCAGCTCTACCACGAGCACAAGCGCGGCATCGAGGCCGGCTACGCCAAGTACGAGACGTTCCCCATCTGGAACCTGCCCCTGTCGCACCCGGTCAACATCGCCTACGAGGCGGCCACCGTCGACCTGGACGACTCCAACATCATCGACCCCTTCCACCTGGAGGCCTACGGCAAGACGACGGTCAACTACAACCGCGACGTCGAGGCGTTCCCCGTGGTGAAGGCCCTCATGGAGAAGATCATGGGGGAGAGCCCCTACCAGAGCCCCACCGACATGGGCGTCAACATGGCGGGCTACGCCATCGTGGACGACGACGCGTGCCGCGACGCCGCCAAGATGGAGATCGTGCGCCGCTACTTCACGGCCGCCGAGCAGGTCAAGCGCACCGGTTCGGGCCAGGAGCAGGTCGACCGCCTGAAGGGCATCATGAAGAAGGCCGGGGTCGACAAGGACTTCTCGCCCGCCCGCTCCGCCGCCCTGCTGAAGGAGCAGACCACCGGGGCGCCTGCGGGCGCCATGGTGATGCCCGACGGCTCGGTCGTGACGGGCAAGACCTCCTCGCGTCTCGGTGCGGCGAGCTCGCTGCTCATGAACGCGCTGAAGGCCGTGACCGGGGTCGACATGGAGCTCGAGGTCATCAGCGACGACGCCATCGAGCCCATCCAGCGGCTCAAGACCCGCCGCCTGGGCAGCCAGAACCCGCGCCTGCATTCCGACGAGACGCTCATCGCCCTGTCCATCACCTCCGCCACGAGCGAGGTGGCCGCCCGCGTGCTCGAGGGCCTGAAGCGGCTGCGCGGCTGCGACGCGTTCTTCTCCGTGATCATCTCGTCCACCGACGAGGAGCTCT
The DNA here is from genome assembly GCF_027669965.1 of Candidatus Collinsella stercoripullorum. Classification (NCBI taxonomy): domain Bacteria; kingdom Bacillati; phylum Actinomycetota; class Coriobacteriia; order Coriobacteriales; family Coriobacteriaceae; genus Collinsella; species Candidatus Collinsella stercoripullorum. The sequence continues at coordinate 29,372 of NZ_JAQECM010000013.1, forward strand.
ACCGCAAGCTCGGCATCAACGTGTGCTGCGAGCCCAAGTACGAGCGCTCGGGCATGTACCACAAGTAGCGCGGCGGACCGGGGAGTCCGGGAAAATAGGGACAGGTGCAAATTTCCCAGTCCTGGGAATTTTGCCCCTGTCCCTATTTTCCCGGTCCGGAGCGTCCCGAAGCCCGGCTGCGATGGCCGCCGGCGGGCCCCTCGATTGTTACGAGAATAAGACCCGCCGCCGGGCCCGCGCGCCTGACGTACAATGGAGACCCGTGAAGACAGTGGAACTTCGACGGGAAAGCTCAGGTACAATCTTATGACCAAACACATCTTCGTCACCGGCGGCGTCGTCTCCTCCTTGGGCAAGGGCATTACCGCCGCATCGCTCGGCCGCCTGCTCAAGAGCCGCGGATACAAGGTCACCATGCAGAAGGCCGACCCGTACCTGAACGTCGACCCGGGCACCATGAGCCCGTTCCAGCACGGCGAGGTGTTCGTCACGGAGGACGGCTACGAGTCCGACCTCGACCTCGGGCACTACGAGCGCTTCATCGACGAGAACCTCACGCGCAACTCCAACTTCACCACCGGCGCCATCTACCGCTCCCTCATCAGCCGCGAGCGCCGCGGCGACTTCCTCGGCGGCACCGTGCAGGTGATCCCGCACGTCACGGGCGCCATCAAGGACAAGTTCCGCCGCATCGAGGAGCAGACCGGCGCCGACGTCGTCATCACCGAGCTCGGCGGCACCATCGGCGATATCGAGAGCCAGCCCTTCGTGGAGGCGATCCGCCAGTACCGCAAGGACGCCGGCCCGGAGAACGTCTGCTACATCCACGTCTCGCTCGTGCCCTACATCGCCGCCGCGCACGAGGTCAAGACCAAGCCCACCCAGCACTCCGTGAAGGAGCTGCGCAGCTTCGGCATCCAGCCCGACATCATCGTGCTGCGCAGCGACCACGAGATCGACGATTCCATCCGCGCGAAGATCGCGAGCTTCACCGACGTGGACGTCGACTGCGTCTTCACCAACGAGGACTGCGCGAGCATCTACGATGTGCCGCGCTTGCTCGCCGACCAGGACTTCGACCTGCGCGTCTGCGAGCGCCTGGGGCTCGACCCGCGCGAGCGCGACATGAGCGACTGGTACGCCTTCCTGGACAAGCAGGACCATGCCAACCGCCATGCCGACCGCGTGCGGATCTGCGTGGTGGGCAAGTACACCCAGCTGCCCGACGCCTACCTCTCGGTCATCGAGGCGCTCCATCACTCGGGGATCTTCTTCGACCGCCATGTGGACGTCGAGCTCGTGGACGGCGAGAGCCTCGACGAGGGCAACGTCGCCGAGGTGCTCGAGGGGGCCTCGGGCATCCTCGTCCCGGGCGGCTTCGGGAAGCGCGCGTTCGACGGCAAGATCTGCGCCGCCCGCTTCGCCCGCGAGCGCAAGATCCCCTATCTGGGCATCTGCCTGGGCATGCAGGTCGCGGTCTGCGAGTTCGCCCGCGACGTCGCCGGCCTTGCGGGCGCCAGCTCCTCCGAGTTCGACCCGGACGGCCCCTACTCGGTCATCGACCTCATGGATTCCCAGGAGGACGTGACCGAGAAGGGCGGGACGATGCGCCTGGGCGCCTACCCCTGCCGCCTGGCCGAGGGATCGCTCGCGCGTGAGGCGTACGACGAGGAGCTCGTCTACGAGCGGCACCGCCACCGCTACGAGTTCAACAACGCCTACCGCGACGAGCTCGAGCGCGCGGGCCTCGTGATCTCGGGCGTGAGCCCCGACGGGAGCCTCGTCGAGATGGTCGAGCTCCCGCGCGACGAGCACCCGTGGTTCGTCGCCACCCAGGCGCACCCCGAATTCAAGAGCCGCCCCACCAAGCCCCAGCCGCTGTTCCGCGAGTTCGTGCGCGCGTCCATCGCGCGGCACGAGGGCACGGCGCGCACCGACGTGAACCCGATCAACCCCGCGGAGCGCTAGGGCATGTGCGCGACCCCGCTCGACCGCTGCCGCGACGAGTACCTCGGGCACCTGTCGGTGGAGCGGGGGCTCTCGCGCAACACCCTCGACGCCTACCGGCGCGATCTGGGGTGCTACCTCGGGTACCTCGCCGAGCGGGGCGTCGTCGACGCGCGCGACGTGACGCGCCGGGATATCGAGGGCTTCGTGGCCGAGCGCCGCGAGGCGGGGTACGCCGCCTCCTCGGTGAACCGGGAGCTGTCGGCCATCAAGGGGTTCCATCGCTTCATGCTGCGCGAAGGGCTCTCCGAGACCCAGCCGGCGTCCTCGGTGCGCTTCTCGCGCACCGAGGAGCGCCTGCCCGACTGCCTCTCGGTGGAGGCCGCCGCCGCCCTGATGGAGCAGCCGTTCGGCCGCGACGCGACCGGCGCGCGCGACCGCGCGGTGCTCGAGGTACTCTACGGATGCGGGGTGCGCGCAAGCGAGCTCACCGGCTTGGACGTGGGCGACGTGTTCTTGGACGAGGGCTTCCTGCGCGTGGTGGGCAAGGGGTCCAAGGAGCGGCTCGTGCCCGTCCTCGGGGCGGCGGCCCGCGCGCTGTCCGCGTATCTCGACGGGCCCCGCGCCGAGCTCGCCGCGCATGCGCGCCGCGGGGCGCCCGCCGCCGTGTTCCTGAACATCCGGGGCGGGAGGCTCTCGCGCCAGTCGGTCCATGCGCTCGTCGAGCGCTACGGGCGCCGGGTCGGCATCGAGGGGCTGCATCCCCATACCCTCCGCCACTCCTTCGCGACCCATATGCTCGCCGGCGGCGCGGACCTGCGCGTCCTGCAGGAGATCCTCGGGCATGCGAGCATCTCCACCACCCAGGTCTACACCCATGTGGACCGCACCCGGCTGCGCGAGGTCTACCTGGCGGCGCATCCGCGCGCCACGGAGGACGGCCGGGGCTGAGGGCCGCGGCCCTGTCCCGGCGGCCCGGCGGGCGTCCGCGGCGCCGGGGCGGGATGCCGTGGGGCGCGCCTGCCGGTGGGAGGCGGTGGGACGCGCGCACCCCGGTGGGGCGCTGTGGGACGAGCGCGTCGGTGTGGAGCCCGATGGGGCGCGCACACCCCGGTGGGGCGCCGTGGGACGGTCCGACCGGGCGCGCGGCGGGCGGGGCCGGCCGGAACTCGCCATCCGGTTGAGGCGGGGTGGGGCCGCGGGGGCGCACGCGTGCCCCCTGGTCGTCGAAACGCCCTTCGAAGAGCCCTCCGACACCTAGATATTGGGTCCTTTAACCCTCCTGCTCAACAAAACTGCAGGTTGAAGCCCTCCCATTTTCTCCCACCGCTCTGACCTGCAGGTTCTTTGTTTCGTCACATACGCGAAACCGTTCGTGAAATTCACCTCAACCTCAACTTGAAGGTTATAGCTCGCCCTGTTCGGCTGAAAATTGGGGGAATGCAGCGCAGACAACACAATATGTTGTGTCCTTCTGTCCGGAGCGTCCGTTCCCCCGGTCCGGCGGCTGGGGTGCCTTTGATACCGGTGGGGGAGAGAGTGGGAAAAAGTGTTGAAAAATGTCGAACCCGACCATAAGATTGAAGGCGTCGACAGGCGGGGTGGCTCCCCGCGCGCAAGGCCCGCCGAGTAGCCGAGAGGAGGGGTGCTGCAGTGATACTGACCGGATCGTTCGAGCGAAACCTCGACGCGAAAGGTCGTCTGTCCCTGCCCGCTGCCCTCCGCGAGGACCTCCCCAGCCGTGTGCGCATCCTGCCCGCCCCCGATGTCGAGGCCGTGTACGTGTTCCCCGAGGAGCAGTACGAGGCATGGGTCATGAGCCTGTTCGAGAAGCAGGAGAAGGGCTTCGATCGTCGCAACCCGAAGGATCAGAAGCTCATGCGCCTGATCAACTCGATGGCCACGCCGGCGGAGATCGACTCCGCCAACCGCATCGCGCTGCCCGAGGGCTTCCGCTCCAAGAAGCACCTCGAGCGCGAGGTCACGGTCGTCGGCAACACCGACCATCTGGAGATCTGGGATCGCGAGACCTGGAACCGGATGCAGGCCGAGGCCGAGGACGAGCTCATGGACCTGTTCTTCTCGTAGGCGCCGAAGGGGGATGCACGCATGGCTGAGGGAACGTTGACACCTGAATATCGGCATGAACCTGTCATGCTCTCCGAGGTGCTCGAGCAACTCGGGCTGAAGGAGGGCTCCGTCGCATGCGACTGCACCCTCGGCGGCGCCGGCCACTCCGTGGAGCTGGCCGCCGCGGTGGGGAAGACGGGGCTGCTCATCGGCATCGACCAGGACGACATGGCCCTCGCGGCGGCGCACGGGCGCCTGGACGCGGAGGCGCCCGGGATCCCGCGCAAGCTGCTGAAGGGCAACTTCGGGGACCTCGACGCGCTCCTGTGCTCGGCGCAGGTGCCCGGCGTGGACGGATTCCTGTTCGACCTGGGCGTCTCGAGCCCGCAACTCGATATCCCTGGAAGGGGCTTCTCGTATCACGAGGACGCCCCCCTCGATATGCGGATGGATCCGGGTAACGACACCATAAACGCAGCTGAGGTCGTGAACACCTACAACGAAGCTGACCTCGCCCGGATTCTTCGCCTCTACGGCGAGGAGAAGTACGCCGCCCAGATCGCGCGCCAGATCGTGCGCAGGCGGCAGGAGCGTCCCCTCGCCACGACCGGCGACCTCGTGGAGGCGGTCAAGGCGGGCATACCCGCCGCGGCGCGCCGCCATGGGGGGCATCCCGCGCGCAAGAGCTTCCAGGCGATCCGCATCGAGGTCAACCACGAGCTCGATGTGCTCGAGCGGGGCCTCGAGGCGGCGGTCCGCTGGACGAACCCGGGAGGGCGCATCTGCGTCATCTCCTACCACTCGCTGGAGGACCGGATCGTCAAGCGGCTGTTCCAGGAGATGAGCCAGGGCTGCATATGCCCGCCGGACATCCCGGTGTGCGTATGCGGGCACGTGCCGGTACTCAAGATCATCACCCGCAAACCGCTGGTGGCGCGCGCCGAGGAGGTCGAGCGCAACCCGCGGGCGCGGTCGGCCAAGATACGCGTAGCCGAGCGGCTCTGAGCGCCGCCGCGCGCGAAGCGCAGGTCCGTCCGCCGAAACGCACGTCACACACTCCACGAGGGACGGGGTTGCATATCATGGGCTATCGAACTTCAAACGCAGCTGTCGCCTATGACATGCAGCCCTCCTTCGTCCCCGAGGACCCGCGGGTCGAATCCCCGCGGATCGACCCGCGCGAGCGCCTCCGCGTCGTCACCGGCGAGGGCCGCCAGGCCGATCAGGCGGTCAGCCCCGCCTTCACCCGCGTCATCAAGACCTTCTGCGTGCTCATCGCCCTGTTCTTCGTCGTGGGCGCGGCGCGCATCGCCATCGCCGGCGTCACCGCCGGGACCCTGAACGCCAACGCCGACCTCTCGAGCTCGCTGGAGACCGGCCGCGACGAGAGCGCGAGCCTCGAGGTGATGCGCTCGGTGTACAGCTCGCCCACGCGCATCCGCGACCTCGCCTCCTCCTCGATGGGTCTCGTCGACGCCGACGAGACCGTTACGGTGGACCTCTCCGGCACGTCCGCGTCCGCCGACGCCGAGTAGGGGCGCCCCGCGCGATGCAGGACAGACGAGATCCCAACCGCGGCCGCCGCGCGCCCGCCGACCGCCGGCCCGGCTACCGCACGGACCCCCGCTGCGCCTCCCGGCCGCCGCGCACGGGGGCCGGCGCCTCGAGCCCGCTGCAGAACCCCACGCGCCGCACGGTCGTGAAGGGCCTGCTCGGCCTCGGCATGGGGCTGGGCGTGTTCAAGCTCGCGCAGCACCAGATCTTCTACCGCGACGCCAACATGACCCGCCTCGAGGGCCGCAGGCTCCTCACGCCGACGCTGTACGCCAAGCGCGGGACCCTCTACGACCGCAACGGCAACGTCCTCGCCGCGAGCGAGGAGTGCATGAACATCGCGCTCAACACCAAGCAGATCACCGACGCGGACGCCGTGGTCGACGCCCTCGTCGACCATCTCGGCGTCGAGCGCTCCTACGCGCGCGAGAAGGTGGGCGAGGACACCACCTGGACCTACGTCAAGATGAAGGTCGACACGGAGGTCGCCGAGGCCCTGCTCGACGAGGGCCTCGCGGGGGTCGAGTACGAGCACGCGATGAAGCGCGTCTACCCCTACGGGACGCTCGCCTCCCAGGTGCTCGGCGTCGTGGGCTCCGACAACGTCGGGATCTCCGGCCTGGAGCTCCAGTACGAGGACGAGCTGCAGGGGGAGAACGGCTGGATGGTGCGCGAGCGCGCGGCGGACGGCACCTACATCGCGGGGGGAGCCTACGAGAAGCAGGATGCCCGCGACGGCAGCGACCTCGTGCTCACCCTGGACATCAACATCCAGCGGGCGGCGGAGGACGCGCTCGCCGAGGCCGTGGCGTCGAGCGGGGCGAACTACGGCTCCGTGATCGTGACCGACCCCGCGACCGGCGACATCCTGGCCGCGTGCTCGTACCCCACCTACGACCCCGCCGACCTGTCGACCGCGCGCACCGAGGACATGAACCTGCGCGTGGTGACCGACGCTTACGAGCCCGGCAGCGTGTTCAAGGCCCTGGTCTGCGGCATGGCCATAGACCTGGGGCTCGTGGACACCGAGACGACCTTCACCGTGCCGGCCGCCGTGATGGCGGGAGACGACGAGGTGACCGACGTCGACGACCGCGACTACACCATGACGATGACCGTCCGCGAGATCATGCGCCGCTCGTCCAACACGGGCATGATCCTGGTGGGCGAGAAGGTCGGCGCGGACCGCTTCGCCGAGTACCTGTCCGACTACGGGATCGGCGAGAAGTCCGGCGTGGACTTCCCGGGCGAGAACACCGGCATCGTCAAGGAGCGCGACGAGTACGACGGGGCGAGCGTGGCCGCCATGTCGTTCGGGCAGTCGGTGTCGGTCTGCCCGGTCGAGCTCGTCCGGGCCGTGTCCGCGATCGCCAACAAGGGCGTGATGACCACGCCGCACTTCCTGAAGTCGCGTCACGGCGAGGAGGAGGACTGGACCGCGGGCCAGCGCCGCGTGCTCGACGAGCAGACCGCCGAGAAGGTCGCCGACATGATGCTGACCGTGGTCGACGAGGGGACCGGCGCGCTCGGGCAGGTCGAGGGCTACGAGGTGTCGGGCAAGACCGGCACCGCCCAGCGCGCGAGCGAGGAGGGCGGCTACCAGGAGAACAGCTACATGGCGTCGTTCATGGGGTTCGCCCCGACGAGCGCGCCCAAGGCGCAGGTCTACGTGACCCTCGACGGGACGGCCTACAACTCCTCGGTCGCAGCGGGGCCCTTCTCGACGGTGATGGAGGCCGCGCTCGACGCGCTCGGCGTGAAGCCCACGAGGTGAGGCGCCCCGTGCGGCGACGTTACCTTTGTGGGCAAGCGCCCGCCCGCGCGTCCGGGGGCCCGCGGCACGCTACAATAGTCGGCTGGCACGTTCCGGCTCGATAAGGAGAGCTGCATGATAGAGATAGCGGTCAAGTACCTCGAGAAGGTCACGGGGGCCAGGCCCTGGACGGGCGACGCCGAGCGCGTCTGCCGCGGCTGCGTGATCGATTCGCGCAAGGTGGGCCCGGACTCCATCTTCGTCGCCTTCCCGGGCGAGCGCGTGGACGGCAACGACTACGCGCGCGCCGCCATCGACGCGGGCGCCGCCGCGGTCGTGCTCACGCGCGAGCCCTCGCGCGATCTTCTGCGCGCCGCCGACGAGCGCGGGTGCGCCGTGTTCACCTGCGAGGACCCCACCGAGTTCCTGCTGCTTCTGGCCCAGGGGTACCGTGCGCGCATGCGCTGCACGGTGGTCGGTGTGACCGGGTCCATCGGCAAGACCACCACCAAGGACGTCCTGGCCGCGCTCCTCTCGACCGGCTACCGCGTCCACGTCACCCGCGGCAACTACAACAACCTCATCGGGATGCCCCTCACCATCCTGGACGCCCCCCGCGACACGGAGGTCCTGGTGCTCGAGATGGGCATGGACGGCTTCGGGCAGATCGAGCGCCTCTCGCGCTGCGCCCAGCCCACATACGCCGTCATCACCAAGATCGGCACCTCGCATATCGGGCTTCTGGGCAGCCGCGAGAACATCGCGCGCGCCAAGGCCGAGATCGTCTCCGGCATGCCGCCGAGCTCCGAGAACTTCGAGGGGCACCACGCGGCGCTCGTGCTGAACGGCGAGGACGACTACACGCCCTTCATCATCGAGAACTTCGCCCGCCCCGCCGGCATCGACGTGGTGCTGTGCGGCACGAGCGAGGACGACGACGTCAGCGCGCGGGGCATCGAGCTCGGGGAGGACGGGTGCCCGAGCTTCGACCTCACCTTCGAGGACGGGGCGCAGATCCGCACCCGCCTGTCCGTCACCGGCGCCCAGTCCGTGGTGAACGCCCTGTTCGCCATCGCGGTCGCGCGCAGGCTCGGCATCCCCCAGCACGCGGTCGAGGAGGTGCTCGGCTCCATCGAGATCACCGGGCGGCGCACGGAGGTGCGCAGGTCCGCCTGCGGGGCGCGCATCATCGACGACTCCTACAACGCCGCGCCGGAGTCCATGGCGGCGGCCCTGGACCTGCTGCGCTCCCTGCCCGCCGACGGCGACCGCATCGCGGTGCTGGGCGAGATGGGCGAGCTGGGGGACGAGGGCGCGCGCCTGCACGAGCTCACCGGCGCCTACGCCGCCGCGTCCCACCCCGACCTGCTCGTGTGCGTCGGCGGCGAGAACGCCCGCCGCATGGCGCAGGCCGCCCGCCTCATGGGGATGGCCGAGGACGCGGTCCGGGTGCTCCCCGACACCGAAGCCGTCATCTCCCGCCTCGCGGGCTCGCTGGGGGCCGCCGACCTCGTGCTTGTCAAGGGGTCGCGCTTCGTCGGTCTCGACCGTTTCGTGGAAGAGGTGTGCTAGCAGATGTTCGGCAACCCGCTGTACCCCACCTACCAGACCTTCCTCGCCCTCGGCATCGCCGCGGTCATCTGCGGCGCCCTCATGCCGCTGTGGATCCGCATCCTGCGCTTCGAGGGCATCGGCCAGCAGGTGCGCGCCGACGGCCCGCAGCGCCACCTCGTCAAGCAGGGGACCCCGACCATGGGCGGCGTGGTCATCCTCGTCGCCGTGGCGATCACCTGCCTGCTCATGGCCGATCTCAGCATCGAGCTCGTCGCGGTGCTGCTCGCCACCGTCGCCACCGGCCTGCTCGGCCTCGTCGACGACGTGACGAGCGTCACCCACGGCCGCTCGCTCGGCCTCACCCCGCACGCGAAGATGATCGGCCTCACCCTGATCTGCGTCGCGTTCTGCCTGGTCGCCGTGAACTTCTGCGGCGTCATCCCCGAGGTCCGCTTCCCGGGAGGGCTCGTCATCGACCTGTCGTCGATCATGACGGTGTTCACCGTCGGCGACCGCGTCTACTACATCCCCTGGCTCTACCTCGTGTTCACCTGGCTTCTGATCGTCGGCCTGTCGAACGCCGTGAACCTCACCGACGGTCTGGACGGCCTCGCCGGCGGGACGAGCATGATCGCCATGCTCATCATGGCGGCCATCGCGTTTTTGCACGGCAACCCCGACCTCGCCATCTTCGGGGCCGCCTGCGCCGGCGCATGCCTGGGCTTCCTGTGGTTCAACTGCTATCCGGCGAGCATCTTCATGGGCGACACCGGCTCGCTCGCGCTCGGCGCCGGGTTCGCCTGCATGGCGGTCGTGACCAACTCCGAGATCGTCTCGCTCATCATCGGCGGCCTGTTCATCATCGAGACCCTTTCCGTGATGATCCAGGTCGTGAGCTTCAAGCTCACCGGGAAGCGGGTCTTCCTGATGGCGCCCATCCACCATCATTTCGAGAAGCTCGGCTGGGCCGAGACCAAGGTGGTCATCCGCTTCTGGATCGTCTCCGCGGCCTTCGGCGCGCTGGGCCTCGCCCTGTTCTTCCAGCTTGGATAGTGATCGCATGCCTCTGCCGCAAACATTTACCCTGCTCGTCCTCGGGCAGGGGTCGACCGGGCTCGACGTCGCCTCGTGGGCGCTCGACCATCCCGAGCGCGTGAGCTCGGTCACCGTGTACGGGGGCGCCGCGGCCGAGCCCGCGGAGGCGGCGCGCGCCCTCGAGGCGCGCGGCGTCCGGTTCGTGCTGGGGACCGAGGAGGTCGAGGGCTCCTACGACGTCTGCGTCGCCAGCCCCGGCATCTCCGAGTTCTCCGACTTCTTCGCGAGCGCCCGCGCGCGCTCCGGCCAGATCATGGGCGAGCCCGAGTTCGCATGGCGCCTGTCCGACGCGCCCTGGTGCGCCGTGACCGGCACGAACGGCAAGACCACCACCACCTCGCTCATCGACTTCATCCTCCGCCGCGCGGGCGTCCCCAGCGTCGCCGTGGGCAACATCGGGACCCCCACGATCCGCGCCGTCGACGGCGCGGACCCGTCCACCTGGATGGTGGCGGAGCTCTCGAGCTACCAGATCGCCACCACCTCGGAGCTCCATCCGCGCGTGGCGGTGCTGTTGAACATCACCCCCGACCACCTCGCATGGCACCGCACCCACGAGAACTACGCCGCCGCCAAGCTCCGCCTGCTGCGCAACATGGACGAAAGCGACCTCGCGATCGTCGACATGGACGACGAGGGCGTGCGCTCCCGCGCCGACCGCATCTTCGCGCCCGGCAGGCGCGTGCTGACGCTGACCCGCGCCGACTCGGGCGCCGCCGACGCCGCCTTCGTGCGCGACGGCGTGCTGACCGTGCGCCTGGCGGGGGAGGAGACCGCGCTGGTCCCCGTCGGCGAGCTCGGCATCGCCGGGGAGCACAACGTCGCCAACGCGCTGGCGGCCGCCTCCGCCGCGCTGTTCATCGGCGCCGGGGCGGAGGCGCTGCGCTCCGCGCTCCGCTCCTTCCGCCCCCTCGAGCACCGCATCGAGCCCGCGGGGGCCATCGACGGGGTGCGCTACTTCAACGACTCCAAGGCCACCAACACCGACGCCGTCGAGAAGGCGTTGACCGCCTTCCCGGACGACCGCGTGATCGTGCTGCTCGGCGGCCACGACAAGGGCACCCCGCTCGAGGACTTCGCCGACTTCGTGTGCGCCCGCGTGCGCGCCGTGGTGTGCTACGGCGAGGCCCGCGCCCGCTTCCGCCGCGCCTTCGAGGCCGCGCGCGACGGGCGCGCGGTCGACATCGCCGAGGCGGACGACCTGCGCGACGCCGTGGACGTGGCGCGCTCCCTCGCCGGGCGCGGGGACGTCGTGCTCCTGTCGCCCGCCTGCTCGTCATTTGACGAGTTCTCCGGTTTCGAGGAGCGCGGCCGCGCGTTCAAGGCCTACCTCGATGAGCTGCGCGCCGCGGGCGCGCCGCGGGAGTAGGCATGGCGGCCCCCGATTCCGGCGCCGTCGACCGCGGTCGGCCCGGTCCCGGTGACCGCGCGCCGCGCCGCCGCGCGACGGCGCCCCGGCACTCGAGCATCGGCGAGCGCCTGATCGCGGGCGTGCCGGCGCGCGTCATGCGCCCGCGCCTCGTCTTCGCCACCTGCCTGCTCGCGCTTGTCGCCTTCGGCATCCTCATGGTGTACTCTGCCTCGGCGGTGGAGGCCGCATCCGACGGCCTGGGCGCCACCTACTACGCGGAGCGCCAGCTCATCTTCGCGGTGGGCGGCTTCGCCCTGGTCGCCCTCATGGTGTTCTGGCGTCCGGCGTGGGACTGGATGCGCGGTAGGCCGGCCGAGGTGGTCTGGGCCGCCCTCGCGCTGACCCTCGCCGCCGTGTTCGGCCTCGGCCAGGCGTCGCGCGGAGCCATCCGCTGGATCAACCTCGGCTTCTTCAGCGTGCAGCCCTCCGAGCTCATCAAGCCGCTCATCGTGCTGATCGCCGCGCGCCTGCTGTTCGAGTACTACGAGTGCCGCTCGCTTTCCGCCGACCGGTTCCTCAAGCTGATGGGGCTGTTCGTGGGCGCGCCCCTAGCGCTCATCGTGCTCCAGCCCGACCTCGGGTCGACCATCATCATCGTCGTCACGGTGTTCGCCATGGCGTTCATGTCCGGCCTCTCGCCGCGGGTGGTGGTCGGCGTCATCCTGGGCGGCCTGCTGCTCGTGGTCCTGGCCATCGCCGTGGCCCCGTACCGCATGGAGCGCCTCCTCGTCATGCTCGACCCCTGGCAGGACCCGTACGGTTCGGGCTACCAGGCCACGCTCGCCATCATGGCGTTCGCGTCCGGCGGGCTGTTCGGCCGCGGGATCGGCAACTCGACCCTCAAGTACAACTACCTGCCCGAGGCCCACAACGACTACATCCTCGCCATCATCGGCGAGGAGCTCGGGTTCGTGGGCACCCTTCTCTTCTTCGCGGTCTTCGCCCTGCTCATCTGGAGCGCCTTCAAGATCGCCCGCGAGGCGCCCGACGGCTTCGGCCGGCTCGCCGCCGAGGGCAGCGCGATCATCCTCATGGTGCAGTTCCTCGTGAACGCGCTGGGCGTCCTGGGCGTCATCCCCATGACCGGCAAGACGCTGCCGTTCATCTCCTACGGCGGGTCCTCCATGATCGCGTCGCTGCTGCTGGCAGGGATCGTCCTGCGCGTCTCGATGGAGAGCGGCCGCCAGACGGTCTACGGGGCGCGCCGTGCGGAGTTCGCGGTGATGACGGAGGAGGATGCGGTCTCGAGCCATCTGGGCCGCTCCACCGCGGGCCAGCCGCGCCGGCGCCGTTCGCCGGAGGGCCCGCGCGCCGGCGCGCGCCGCGACGGGTTCGCCGTGTACGATGGGTCGGGTGGCCGGGCCGGCGCCGATGAGCCGGGCCGGGA
>NZ_JAQECM010000014.1:0-40821 GCF_027669965.1 Candidatus Collinsella stercoripullorum
CGGCGCCCCGGCGGCGCCCGGCGCCCGCGCCCCCCATCCCCGTCGCGCGGGCCCGCAGGGAGGGGGTCGCGAAGTTGCCCGGCCCGCGCCCCCGGGCAGGCGCGCTGCGCTAGAATAAAGCCATCACGGATGTCGGCGCGGGGTGCCGCGCGAGGGTCGTCGCGGCACGTCGTCTCCGCGCCTTCATGGACAAGGAGGACCTGCATGTCAACCGTTCCCGCACCCATCGATGCGACCGGCACGCCCGCGTGGGCGGCGCTCCAGAAGCACTACGACGAGATGACCTCCGCCGGCGTGGACCTCAAGGGCTGGTTCGCCGCCGACCCCGACCGCGTGTCCAAGCTCAGCTTCGACATGGGCGAGTTCCACATCGACCTGTCCAAGAACCTCGTCACCGACGAGACCATGAAGCTGCTCGTCCAGCTCGCCCGCGAGCTCCACGTCGAGGAGCGCCGCGACGCCATGTACTCCGGCGCGCACGTCAACACCTCGGAGGACCGCGCCGTGCTCCACACCGCGCTGCGCCGCCCCGACTCCGAGCGCGGCACCGTGTTCGACGGCGACCAGGACTGCGTCGCCGACGTGCGCGACATGCTCGACCGCATGTACGCCTTCGCCGAGAAGGTCCGCTCCGGCGAGTGGAAGGGCGTCACCGGCAAGCGGATCGAGCACGTGGTGTCCATCGGCATCGGCGGGTCCGACCTCGGCCCGGTCATGGTCTACGAGGCGCTCAAGCCCTATGCCGACGCCGGCATCGACTGCCGCTACATCTCCAACATCGACCCCAACGACATGGCTGAGAAGGTCCGCGGCCTCGATCCGGAGACCACGCTCGTCATCGTCGTGTCCAAGACCTTCACCACGCTCGAGACGCTGACCAACGGCCGCGAGGTCCGCACCTGGCTGCTCGACGCCCTGGAGGCCGCCGGCGCCATCGACGGCTCCGAGGCCAGCCGCGCCGAGGCCGTGCGCAAGCACTTCGTCGCCGTCTCCACCGCGCTCGACCGCGTGGCCGAGTTCGGCATCGACCCGGAGAACGCCTTCGGCTTCTGGAACTGGGTCGGCGGCCGCTACTCCGTCGACTCCGCCGTGGGCCTCTCGCTCATCATCGCCTTCGGTCCCGAGCGCTTCGAGTGCTTCCTCAAGGGCTTCCACGACGTCGACGTGTACTTCCAGGACACGCCGCTCGAGGAGAACGTCGTCGCCCTCATGGGCCTCATCAACGTGTGGTACGTGAACTTCTTCGGCGCCGAGAGCCACGCCGTGCTGCCCTACAACCAGTACATGCACCGCTTCCCCGCCTACCTGCAGCAGCTCACCATGGAGTCCAACGGCAAGGGCGTGCGCTGGGACGGCACGCCGCTCACCACGGCCTCCGGCGAGATCTACTGGGGCGAGCCGGGCACCAACGGCCAGCATGCGTTCTACCAGCTCATCCATCAGGGCACGCGCCTGATCCCGGCGGACCTCATCGCCTTCGTCAACACCGCGAACCCCAACGTCGACGGCGACCAGGACGTGCACGAGCTGTTCCTCGGCAACTTCCTCGCCCAGACCAAGGCGCTCGCGTTCGGCAAGACCGCCGACGAGGTCCGCGCCGAGGGCACGCCCGAGGAGATCGTGACCGCGCGCGTGTTCACCGGCAACCGCCCGTCGACCTCCATCTTCGGCATCGACCTCACCCCGCATGCGCTCGGTGCGCTCATCGCGCTGTACGAGCACATCACCTTCGTCGAGGGCACCGTGTGGGGTATCGACTCGTTCGACCAGTGGGGCGTCGAGCTGGGCAAGCAGCTCGCCAAGGAGATCACCCCGGCGTTCCACGACGACGAGGCGCTCGCTGCCCAGGACGAGAGCACCAAGCAGCTCATCGCGTTCTACCGCGCCCATCGCAAGTAGGCGGATGCTGCCATAGGGGCAGTTGGGGCGGGCGGCGTCTTCGGGGCGCCGCCCGCCTTTGGTATAGCGGGCGGGAGATGCGGGCTGTTGCACGGATGCTTTTTGGTGCCGGCTCAGGGCGCCCCATGATGGATCGATCGCATACGTGAACGCTCCGAGGCGCCCGTCGCCCTGTCGTATACCGCGGTATGCAGGTCTGCCGTTGGGGTATTCTTCAGTACGAGCGGAAGGTTTAACGCCCTCCTGCGAAGTTGTTGTTGGTGGGTGATGCCCACGCGAACAGCCGTCTCCGTCAAGGCGGCTGTTCTTTTATGCAAGCATCACCCACATCGATCATCTGACCGCCAGGATCAGGGTAACGAGGAACGCGACGAGCGTTGCCGCTGCATAGATACGCTACACTGAGGTGCCGGAATGAATCCCGGGCACCGCGGCGTGGATGCGCGTGCTCTGCCCAGCCCGAAAGGACAGCCCATGGCCTTCCCCTTCAAAGCGGTCATCTTCGACATGGACGGCGTGATCGTCGACACCGAGAAGTTCTACTTCGATGAGCTCGCCGTGATGAGCGAGGAGCTCGGGCTCGGTATCACCGAGGAGGAGCGCAAGCGCCAGGTCGGCATGTCGCACCAGGACTTCCAGCGCAACCTGCAGATGTGGATGCGCCGCGGCGGCCGCGGCGAGCTGACCGGCGACGAGGCGGAGACGGTCTACAACGAGTGGGCGTCGCATCGCCCGCGGCCGTACGCGCGGCTGCTGAACCCCGGTGTCGCCGAGACGGTCGAGGCCCTGCACGGGATGGGGGTCCGCGTCGCGCTGGCATCCTCCTCTCCGCTGGCGAACATCGAAAAGGTGCTCGACGCCTGCGGCCTGACGGGGCGTTTCGAGCCCATCGTGTCGGGCGAGCAGTTCCATCAAAGCAAGCCCAACCCCGAGATCTACCTGCACACCCTCGACCTGCTGGGCCTTCCCGCCGGCGCATGCTGCTGCGTGGAGGACTCCGTGTACGGCATCGCCGCGGGCAAGGCGGCGGGCATCACGGTCGTCGCCAAGCGCGAGGAGCGCTTCGGGTTCTCGCAGGACGAGGCGGATCTGGTCATCGACGCGATCCCGGACCTGCTGGATATCCGGGACCCGGGCGATCGGGCGGCCCGGTAGGGGCCGCTGCCGGGTGCCTTCGGCGCGCCCCGGCGCCTCCCAGCGGACACGTCCGTACCGCGGCATGAAAACGGGGGTCCCTCGGGACCCCCGTCGTGTAGGGCTCGGTGGCATTCGCAGCAGGTATGCCGCTGCGCGGCCCGCCTGCGCTAGGCCGCCTGGCGGATCGGCAGGCTGTTCATGGGCCTGCGTCCCGTCGCGGTGTGCAGGGAGGAGCGGACGGTTGCGGGGGCGGTGCCCGCGTAGGCGTCCTTCTCGCGGCGCGTGGACCACGAGACCGTATCGTCCCGGCTGCTCATCCATGTCCGCGCGCGGCGCACGGCGGCCGGCAGCGCGATGGATCCCGCCTCGAGGACCAGGAAGACCACGGCAAGCGAGGAGAGCATCCCCGCGAGCTCGACGACAGCGTTGAAATCGAACATGATGGCTCCTTTCCTCGTCGTGCCGGGTACGTCGTGCTCGATGCACCTACCTGATGGATACCCGTCGGCCGGGGGCTTATGCGACGGGCGGCGAACGGTCGGGGAGGGCGGTGTGCGGTACGGAGACGCCGCGGTCGCGTCACCGTCGCTGCCCGCCCGCGGTTCGCGGGTGCAGTGCGGGATCGCGTTTTCGCGGCCGAGGGCCCGCCTCTCCCGGCGCCCAGGCGCCGTGCGCGCGACGTGCCGAGCGGCCCGTGCCGCCTATGCGGTCCGCGCCCTTACAGGCCGAGGAGCTCCGCGCCGCGCTCGGCGACCGCGCGCCCCAGGCCGGCCTCGTCGACGCCGCGGATCTGCGCCAGCCGGGAGAGCGTCGCCTGCAGCGCCGCCTCGAGGTCCGCGGCCGCGCCCGGCGCGCCCTGCTCGGCGGGGGCGTCGGTCTCGAGCAGCAGCTGCTTCTGCGGGATGATCCGCGCGTACTCCCGTCCCCTGCGCGTGGCGAGCATCATGCCGTTCACGGAGAACAGGCACCCTGCGCGCCGCGCCCGGGCGAGTTCCTCGCTCGTACCCGAGAACCAGTGGAAGATGCAGGCGGCGCTGCGGGTGAGGTCGTAGCGCTCGAGCGCATCGAGGACGGTTCCGGCGGAGCGGACCGCGTGGATGGTCAGGACGCGCCCGGGGAGGGGGTTCTCGGCGCAGGCGCGGACGATCCGCTCGAAGGCGGCCTCCTGCCGAGCGCGCGCATGCGCATGGCGCGTTCCGAGGTCGAGGCCCACCTCTCCCACGAAGCGCTCGCTGGCGAGGTCGAGGGCGAGCCGGGCGACGTCGTCATTGCCGCAGGACCCGTCTGAGACCCACCACGGGTGCAGGCCGGCGGCGCAGCGGACCGCGGGCGCGTCGGTGTAGCGCTCGCGCGCGCAACGGTAGCCCTGCGGGGTCACGCTCGCGTTGAGCAGCGCGATTCCGCGTCCGCGCGCGTGGGCGGCGACCTGCGGTCCGTTGGCCATGAGGTCGAGATGGCAGTGCATGTCGACGAAGCGGTACATGGGGCGGGACCTCCTCGGTGGCGCTGGGGGCAGGGGCGGGCGGGGCACGCGGCGGCTCGCGAGCGGGATGCGCGGGTCCGCTACCGGACGACCGTCCCGTCCGGGCGGACCTCCTCGCAGCCGACGCCGGAGACCCGGCGGATGACCTCGCCGGCGATCATCTGCCCCATGATGGGCGGCATGAACGAGGCGGTGCCGAGCTCGGTGCGCTCGCGCCCGGATTCGGGGTCGCGCCCGGGCGTGCGCGCAGGCTCCTCGCAGGAGTACAGGACGCGCAGGTGCCGGATGCCGCGCCGCCGGCACTCCTTGCGGACGATGCGCGCGAGCGGGTCGCGCACGGTGTCGTGGATGTCGGCGATGCGCAGGCACTCGGGGTGCAGCTTGTTGGCCGCGCCCATGCTGCTGATGAGGGGGATGCCGAGCGCGGGCGCGAGCTCGGCGAGCGCGAGCTTCGTGGAGACGGTGTCGATGGCGTCGACGATGCAGTCGATGCGGCCGCCGCAGGCATCGAGGCAGTCGCGCATGAGGGCCTCGAGATTG
Source organism: Candidatus Collinsella stercoripullorum (assembly GCF_027669965.1). NCBI lineage: Bacteria > Bacillati > Actinomycetota > Coriobacteriia > Coriobacteriales > Coriobacteriaceae > Collinsella > Candidatus Collinsella stercoripullorum. The sequence goes on from NZ_JAQECM010000014.1 coordinate 5,060, forward strand.
TCGGGCAGCACGAAGGCGTCGCGCGCGACGACCTTGCAGGACGGGTTGATGTCGGCGATCATGGCGGCCATGACGTCGACCTTGCGCCGGCCGACGGTGCTCGTGAAGGCGATGGCCTGTCGGTTGATGTTGCTCGGGGCGACGACGTCCTTGTCCACGATCACGATGCGCCCGATGGCGCCGCGCGCGAGCGCCTCGATGCAGTTCGACCCCACGCCTCCGCAGCCGAGCACCATGACGGTGGCCGCTTTCAGACGCGAGAGCCCGTCTGCGCCCATGATGGTCTCGAGCTTGGTGGTCGCGGTCTCCTGCATCGGGTTCCCTTCCGTCGCGTTGGTCGCCGCCCATTATGGCACGATGGCGCATCGGTGGGAAAAAAGTGCCTGTCCCTCATTTCCCCCTGGGAAATGAGGGACAGGCACTTTTTTCCCGGGGCCTGTCGTCCGCTTCCGCGGCGCATCCCGTGGATTCGGTGCGCACCCGCCGCATCCGCGCGCCGCCCATGCGAGAATGGGGCGTGTACGGTACTGCAAGCATCAACCTGCATGATAGGAGCATCATGGCGGAATTCATCTACCAGATGTACCAGGCGCGCAAGGCGCACGGCGACAAGGTCATCCTCGACGACGTGACCCTGTCGTTCTATCCCGGCGCCAAGATCGGCGTCGTGGGCCCCAACGGCATGGGCAAGTCGACCCTGCTCAAGATCATGGCCGGCATCGAGGAGGTCTCCAACGGCGAGGCGCGCCTCACCCCCGGCTACACCGTGGGCATCCTCGAGCAGGAGCCTCCGCTCGACGACGACAAGACCGTCATCGAGAACGTGCGCATGGCCTTCGGCGACCTGCTCGCCAAGGTCGACCGGTTCAACCGGATCGGCGAGGAGATGTGCGACCCCGACTGCGACATGGACGCCCTCATGGCGGAGATGGGCCGTCTGCAGGACGAGATCGACGCCGCCGACGGCTGGGACATCGACTCCAAGCTCGGCCAGGCCATGGACGCCCTGCAGCTGCCCGAGTCCGACACGCCGGTGAAGGTCCTCTCCGGCGGCGAGCGCCGCCGCGTGGCCCTGTGCCGCCTGCTGCTGGAGGCCCCCGACCTGCTGCTGCTCGACGAGCCCACCAACCACCTCGACGCCGAGTCGGTCCTGTGGCTCGAGCACTTCCTGCACACCTACCCGGGCGCCGTGCTCGCCGTCACCCACGACCGCTACTTCCTCGACAACGTGGCCGAGTGGATCTGCGAGGTCGACCGCGGCCACCTCTACCCCTACAAGGGCAACTACTCCACCTACCTCGAGACCAAGGCCGCGCGCATCGCCGCCCAGGGCCAGCGCGACGCCAAGCTCGCCAAGCGCATGGCCGCCGAGCTCGAGTGGGTGCGCAGCTCGCCGAAGGCCCGCCAGGCCAAGAACAAGGCGCGTCTGGCCCGCTACGAGGAGATGGAGGCCGAGGCGCGCGCCAGCCAGAAGCTCGACTACACCGACATCCGCATCCCCGTGGGCCCGCGCCTGGGCGCGAAGGTGCTGGAGGTCGAGCACCTGCACAAGGAGTTCGACGGCCGCGTGCTCATCGACGACCTCTCGTTCACCCTGCCGCGCAACGGCATCGTGGGCGTGATCGGCCCCAACGGCGTGGGCAAGTCCACCCTGTTCAAGATGATCATGGGGATCGAGCAGCCCACGAGCGGCAGCATCGAGCTGGGCGAGACCGTGAAGCTGTCCTACGTCGACCAGGGCCGCGAGGGCATCGACCCCGACAAGACCCTGTGGGAGGTCGTCTCCGACGGCAACGACATCATGATCGTCGGCGAGTCCGAGGTGCCGAGCCGCGCCTACGTGGCGAGCTTCGGCTTCAAGGGGCAGGACCAGCAGAAGCGCGCCGGCGTGCTCTCCGGCGGCGAGCGCAACCGCCTGAACCTCGCCCTCACCTTGAAGCAGGGCGGCAACCTGCTGCTGCTCGACGAGCCCACCAACGACCTGGACGTCGAGACGCTCTCCTCGCTCGAGGCCGCGCTGCTCGAGTTCCCGGGCTGCTCGGTGGTCATCAGCCACGACCGCATGTTCCTCGACCGCGTCGCCACCCACATCCTGGCGTGGGAGGGCACCGACGAGAACCCGGGCACCTGGTACTGGTTCGAGGGCAACTTCGCGAGCTATCAGGAGAACCGCGTGGCGCGCCTGGGCGAGGACGCCGCCCGCCCGCACCGCGTCCGCCGCAAGCTCACGCGCGACTAACGGCGCCGCGACGGACCGGTGCGCCGTCTTGCGCGCCGGTCCGGTCCCGCGGCCTCCCGCATACGGCAGCCGGCCCCGGCGCCCCGAGCGATCGGGGTTCCGGGGCCGGCTCTCGTTGACATGGGGGCGGGCGGGGCGACGGCCGAGGCGGCGCTTCGGTGCCGGGGTCCGCGCTACCGTCCGTCCGCGGCGCTGCCCGTCGGGGCCTCCACGGCGTCGACGACCCAGGCCGCACCCGCGTCGCCGCGCTTGCGGCGCAGGCGGACGGTCGCGGTCAGGCGCTCGCCGTCTCGCAGGTAGCCCAGGGGGAAGGAGGCGCGGTTGCGGCCGGCCTCCAGGGTTCCGAGCAGCTGGGCGATGCGGTAGTACGCATCCAGGATGCCCAGGGCGTCGGCCCCCAGGGGCAGCAGGAGCGCGAGCTCGTGCAGGACGGGCCCGGGGCAGTAGACGTCGCGGGTGAGGTCCGCGGGGTACCCCTCGGGGAGCGGGCGGGGCTCAGACGGCGCGGGCGCGGTGCCCCGATCCCCGCGGATGCGGGAGTCGGCGTCGTCTGCGGCGCTCCGCCCCGTACGGGCGCCCGTGCGATCCGCTCGGTTCCGCGGCGCGCGCGAGGGTCGCGGCGCGCGCGGCTTCGCACCGTCCGCGCCTGCGGGGGACGGGGACGCCTGCGTGCGGGCGGGGGAGCCGGCTTCGGGCGTGCCGGCTTCGGGCGAGGTGACGTCGGTCGCATCGGCATCGTGCGAGGCGGCCTCGGGCGAAGCGGCTTCGGTCGTGCCTGTATCGGGCAAGGCGGCCTCGGAGGCGGCGGCGCGGCCGCCGGCGTCCGGGGTGGACTCCAGCGTGGTGATGCCGGCGTTCGCGTTCTCGGGGTCGTAGACCACCGTCAGGCTGATCGCCGGCTGGGCGGCGGGCTCGCGGGCGGGCTCGGCGGGGGAGGCGGCGTCCTGCGGGGAGAGGGCCTCGCCGTCCGCCGCGGATCCGGCTCCGTCTGCCTGCGCGGTTTTCTCGTCTCGGGCGGGCGAGGCCGCCTCGGGGGAGTCCGCCTGCTGCGCGGCGGGCTCGGCACCGCCGGTCGCCTCGTCATGCGCCGGCCCCCTCTCTTCGGCGGGTTCGGACGGGGAGGCCGCGGCTTCTGCGGCGCGGGGCTGCGACGGGCCTTCCGCCGCCGGAACGGCTTTATCCGGGGCGGCTTCCGTCGGGGTGGGGGAGCCGCCTGCCGCGCCGCCCGGCGTGTCCTTCGCGGCGTCCCCGGCGTCTGCGGCCCCGGCGGCCCCGGCGGCCCCGTCGCGATCGGGGGCCTCGGCCTCGGCCTCGGGTTCCGCCTCGACGGCGCGCTTGACGCGGCGCGGCCGGACGGGCTTGAGCGATTTGTCGGCCTTCTTGCGCTTCCACGACTTGCCGGCGGGGGCGGCCTGCTTCTCCGGCGCCGCGAGCGCCTCGTCCCAGGCGGGCTGCGCGGTCACCGTGGCGTAGATGCGTCCCCCCTTGAACACCGTGAGCGCGACGAAGGTGTCGAGCGCCTCGAGCAGCGCGCGCGTGCTCTCGAACCCGAGGTCCTCGGCGCCCATGCGGTCGGCGGCGAGCGCCTCCTCGACCTTGCCCATGATGGTCTGCCTGCCGCATCCGATCGACTCGGAGAGCAGGCGGTAGAGGTAGATCTGGTTGCCGACGGAGAGGGTCGGCTTCTGTGCGCGGGTATCCATGGTGCTCCTTCTTGACTGCGTTTCATGCCATCTTACCATCGCGCCGCGTCCCACCCCCTCAGGGGACGGGGCGCGGCGCGGGGTGGAGCTCCCGCGTGCCCGGGTCGAGTGTCGCGGCGGCGCCGAGCTAGCGCCCCGTGCCCGCGCCGGTGGACGACGTCGAGGCGTCCTCGCCCGACGAGGTCCCGTTTCCGGTCGAGGTGTCGCCGCCGGCGGACTGGCCGGCGTCACCGGTGCCGGAGCCTCCGGTGCCCGCGTCCCCGGAGCCGTCGGATGCGGAGCCGGTGCCCGCGTCCGCGCCGGCATCCGACCCCGTCCCCGACGAGGTCCCGCCGTCGGTATCCGTCTGGTCCTGCGCGCCGGTCCCGGTGCCCGGGGTCGCGTTCCCGGCGCCCGTCCCGCTCGCCGTGTCGCCGGCGGTGCCCTGCGCCGCGGTCCCGGCGCCCTGGTCGGTCCCGGCGTCGGCGCCCGTGGCGCCGGTTGCGGTCGAATCGACGTCCGCCTCGTTGGAGGAGGGGGCGGCGACGCTCAGCACCGAGGTCTGCTCGCCGATGCCCTGGCCGGATGTGCCGAGCCAGATCGCCGCCGCGCAGAGGGCGACGGCCGCGACGGCTGCGACGGCGGAGAAGGCCACCACCTTGCGCTGGGTCGCCGCGCGCTGCGCCGCGGCGCGGGCGCGCAGCTTCGAGGGGGCGATCCGCGCCCCGCGCACCCCCTCGGGCAGCGGGGAGCCCTCCGCCACGGCCTCGCCGTCGGAGCGGGAGGCCTTGGAGACGACCTGCTCGCCCGCGTCCTTGATCTTGCGGGCGCTCGCGTCCAGGAAGCGCCGGTAGAGCTGCGAGGAGATGACCGTGACCACCGAGCTCACGGCGGCGCCGATGATCGAGCCCGCGACGCCGATGTAGCTCGACAGCGCCACGGAGGTCGCGGCGGCCGCGGCGCCGGCGACGACCTGCGCGATGGAGATGCCGTCGAACAGGCGCGGCTTCACGGCGATGGCCTGGGTCTGGCCTATGAGGTCGTCCTTGCCCGCCTGGGTGCGGTCGGTCGGTCGCTGGTAGATGCGGGTGCGTCTGCGGTCGGTGTAGTCATCGGTATAGGCTGCCATGTTCGGTCCTCCCACTCATGGCCGGGGTTGCGCATACATGAGCGACCGGGCGTCCCCGAGAGGGCGTCCGGTCGCGGATCGGTTCGTTCGCATCGTAGATTGTGTACCCTCGACGGCGGTTTCGAACCCCTCATCGCGCATCAACAAAAAGAGGTGACACACGGGGAGGTCTTGTGGAGAAGGCCCAGCCGCGCACGCGCCCCCGGGCGCTTCCTGCCGCGCCGGACTCCGTCGGCGACCGAGCCGCCCGAGCCGGGTGCGTCCCTAATCGCGTCCGCCGGCGTCCGCGCCGCCCATCGGCGGCATGGGCTTCCAGGTGCGGTCGCGGTAGATGCGGCGGGCGTCGCGCATGCCGCGGAACAGCGCGGGGATGCCGGTCTTGAAGGAGTCCCGGTTGACCATGACCAGGCGGATGACCTCCTTGGCGAAGGTCGCCGCGGTGCCCAGGCCGAACACGAGGCGCCGGTAGTCCCCGTGCGCGCGGAAGTACTGCATCATGTACCCGCGGTTGCGCATGATGTGGTAGCGGTTCATGTCCGAGGTCCCGTTGAGCTGGCGCATGCCGGCGATGTCCCAGTTGGCGATATCGCGCGTGCGCTGCAGGATGAGGTCGGACACCACGATGGCCTCGGTGGCCTTGGAGGCGAGGTAGCCGTAGACCGTGTCGTCCCAGTAGATGAAGAAGCGCGGGTCGGGCAGGCCCACCTCGTCGACGATCGAGCGGTGGAACAGGCCCCCCTCGAAGCACAGCGTGTTCATGACGCGGTAGCCCTCGGGGCCGAAGGCCGCCGGGGCGATGGGGTTGGGGATACCGAGCGACACGATGAAGTGGTACTGCCAGTAGAACGGGCCCCCGTCGTAGTCCAGGCGCGAGCCCTGGATCACGCGGTGCGTGGCCGTCCAGGGCGCGAGGCGGTCGAGGGCCTCGGGCAGCACGCGGACGTCGTCGTCCATGACCCAGAACCACTCCGCCCCGAGCTCCCAGGCGCGCTTGACGCCGGCCGAGAAGCCGCCGGCGCCGCCGAGGTTGTCGGCCTGCGGCGCGTAGACGACGCGGGAGACGCCGCCCTCCGCGTCGGGCTCGCCGCTCTCGACGCCCCACAGCTCGTCCGTGCGGCGGCCGAGCTCGGCGACCATGTCGCGCGTGCGCTCGGAGCCCTCGTTGTCGACGATGACGATGCGCCAGGGCGCCTGCGTGAGCTCCAGGAAGGAGTCGAACAGCGTGGAGAGGAGCTCCTGGCGCTTGAAGGTGACGACGACGAGGGCGAGCCGGGGGATGCGCCCCCCGCCGGCCGCGCCGCGGGTGGTGGTATCGGGTTCCGCCGTTGCGGTGCGGGTCTCGCTCACGGTCCCTGCCGCCTTCCTCTCGATGCCATGAGAACGCCGCGGGGACCCCCGCAGGCGCTCCCATTATAGGCCCAGGCGGGCGCTCTACAGAACATGCGCGCATCTGGGGGCACGCGGGCTCCATGCGCGACGGCGGCGGCAGGCGCGCCCCGTGCGCGCCGCGCGCCCCGCGCCGTCGGGCCGGACCGCGCCGGCACCGCGCCGGTCGCCCCCGCCTGCATCGTCGTGCGGCACCGTGCTCCATCCCTCTGCCGCCCTCCGCCGCGGCGCGAGCCGTTACAATAGCGTCGAGCAAACGTGCGGACAAGGAGCACCACATGGACGAGCTGTTCTTCACCGGTTTGGGAGCGGGCGCGGGCGCCGGCGACGGGTTCTTCCGGATCGCGGCGGCCACGCCGAAGATCCGCGTGGCCGACGTCGAGGGCAACGCGGCGTCGATCCTCGCCTGCGTGCGCTCCGCCGCCGCCGCGGGCGTCGGCGCGCTCGCGCTGCCCGAGCTGTGCCTCACCGGCTACACCTGCGCGGACCTCTTCCTGGACCGCGCGCTGCTGCGCGCCTGCGAGGACGCGCTCGCGCGCCTGCTCGCCGAGACCGCGGAGCTGCCCGTCCTGTTCACCGTCGGGCTGCCCGTGGCGCACGGCGAGGCCGTCTACAACTGCGCCGCGGTGTGCTGCGCGGGCCGGCTGCTCGGCCTCTCCGCGAAGCGCCATCTGCCGAACTACGGCGAGTTCTACGAGCGGCGCTGGTTCGCCCCGGCGCCCCTGCACCTGTCGGGCGCCGTTCCCTTCGCGGGGCAGGGGCCGGTCCCCTTCGGCGCAGGCCTGGTGTTCCGCTGCACCGACCCCGGGATGGACGCCGTCGCGGTCGGCGTCGAGATCTGCGAGGACCTGTGGGTCCCCCAGCCGCCCTCGGTCGCCATGGCGCTCGAGCAGGGGGCGACCGTCATCCTGAACCCCTCCGCCTCCGACGAGGTGATCGGCAAGGCCGAGTACCGCCGCCAGCTCGTGTCCCAGCAATCGGCGCGGCTGTACTGCGCCTACGCGTACGCGGACGCGGGCGAGGGCGAGTCGACCACCGACCTCGTGTTCGCCGGCGAGAACCTGATCGCGGAGAACGGGTCGCTGCTGGCCCGCACGCCCCTGTTCAGCTGCGAGATGGCGACGGCCGACGTGGACCTCGACCGCCTGCTCGCCGAGCGCCGCCGCTCCACCACCTGGGCCGGGCCCGCCTTCCCGAGCGGGGGGACCGCCGGCGTGGGCTTCTCGTATCGGCCCGGGGCCGCCCGCGACGGCGCGGCGGCGGGGGAGGACGGCCGCGGCGCGGGCGAGCGGGAGGGCTCCGGCGCCCCCCTCATGCGCTCCGCGCTCGAGGTCGACCGCGTCTTCCCGCGGACGCCCTTCGTCCCCGCCGACCGGGGCGAGGTGGCCGAGCGCTGCGAGACGATCTTCGGCCTGCAGGCCGCGGGGCTCAAGACGCGCCTCGCGCACACGGGGAGCCGGCATGCCGTCATCGGCCTGTCGGGCGGCCTGGACTCCACACTCGCCCTGCTCGTGACGGTGCGCGCCTTCGACGCGCTCGGCCTCCCGCGCTCGGGCATCCACGCGGTGTCCATGCCCGGGTTCGGCACCACGGCCCGCACCCGGGGCAACGCGGAGACGCTCGCCTCCGCCCTGGGCGCCGACTTCCGCGAGGTCTCGATCCACGAGGCGGTCCGCCAGCATTTCGAGGATATCGGCCACGACCCCGCGGTGACCGACGTCACCTACGAGAACAGCCAGGCGCGCGAGCGCACCCAGATCCTCATGGACCTCGCCAACCAGGCGGGTGGCATGGTCATCGGCACCGGCGACCTGTCGGAGCTGGCGCTCGGGTGGGCCACCTACAACGGCGACCACATGAGCATGTACGCCGTCAACGCGAGCGTCCCCAAGACCCTCGTGCGCCATCTGGTGCGCTACGCCGCGGGGCTCTACGGCGGTGCGATCGAGCGGACGCTGCTCGACATCCTGGACACCCCGGTCTCCCCGGAGCTTCTGCCCCCCACCGGCGACGGGCAGATCGCCCAGCGCACCGAGGACCTCGTGGGGCCCTACGAGCTGCACGATTTCTTCCTCTACCACCTGCTGCGCTTCGGGTTCGCGCCGGGCAAGATCTTCCGCATGGCGTGCCGGTCGTTCGCGGGCTCCTACGACGCCCATACGGTGTGGAGCTGGCTGCGCGTCTTCTACCGGCGGTTCTTCGCCCAGCAGTTCAAGCGCAGCTGCCTCCCGGACGGGCCGAAGGTCGGCTCGGTGACGCTGTCCCCGCGCGGGGACTGGCGCATGCCGAGTGACGCCTCCGCCCGCCTGTGGCTCGACGAGGTGGATGCGCTCGAGCCCGAGCGCTGAGAGCGGGCCCCGCGGTCCCTCGCCGTCCGGTGCGGCCCCGTCGCGGGCCGCGCCGCCCGCCGCATGCCGCCTCCTCCGACGGCGGGCCGCGGCAGGTGCCCGGCGCCCCGCGCGGAAGATGCCCGAGCGAGGGGGTCGCTCGCAGCGCTACACTGGTGTCCTATCCGATGATTCTCGATCGCACCCCGCGCGGGGCGCAGAAGGGGTGTCCCCGCATGCAGTTCTCCCAGCGGCTCGACCGGTTCGGCGACGAGGTGTTCGCCTCCCTCAACCAGCGCAGGCTCAAGCTCGAGGCCGAAGGCCGCACCATCTACAACCTCTCCGTGGGCACCCCCGACTTCGCCCCGTACGACCATGTGGTCGCCGCCCTGCGCGAGGCGACGGCGGACCCCGTGCAGTGGAAGTACAGCCTGGGCGACCTGCCCGAGCTCAAGCAGGCGGTGTGCGACTACTACGAGCGCCGCTTCGGCGTCGCGGGCATCACCCCCGACATGGTCGCCAGCTGCAACGGGACGCAGGAGGGCGTGGGGCACCTGGGCCTCGCGCTGCTCGACCCGGGCGATACCGTGCTCGTGCCCGACCCGTGCTACCCCGTGTTCGAGGCGGGCGTGAAGATCGCCGACGGCGAGCTCGCCTACTACCCGCTCAACGCCGAGCACGGCTTCCTGCCCTACGTCGCGGGCATCGACCCGGATGTGGCGGACCGGGCCAAGTACATGATCGTCTCGCTGCCCGCGAACCCCGTCGGCAGCGTGGGGACGCCGGAGCTCTATGAGGAGATCATCGCCTTCGCGCGCGAGCACGACCTGCTGATCGTGCACGACAACGCCTATTCGGACATCGTCTACGACGGCCCGCGCGGGGGCAGCTTCCTCGCGCACCCCGGCGCCCTCGAGGTGGGCGTCGAGTTCTTCTCGCTGTCGAAGTCCTTCAACGTGACGGGCGCCCGCATCGGCTTTCTGGTGGGCCGCGCCGACGTCGTGGCGGCCTTCGCCAAGCTGCGCGGGCAGATCGACTTCGGCATGTTCTTCCCGATCCAGAAGGCCGCGATCGCCGCGCTGACCGGCCCGCTGGACCGGGTGGAGGAGCAGCGGCTCAGGTACCAGGAGCGCCGCGACGCGCTGTGCGACGGCCTGGAGGGCATAGGCTGGGAGCGCCCGAACGCCCACGGCTCGATGTTCGTGTGGGCGAAGCTGCCGGGCGGCCGGACCGACTCGCTGGCGTTCTGTGAGGAGCTCATGGAGCGCGCGGGCGTGATCGTGACGCCCGGGGCGAGCTTCGGGCCGCACGGGGAGGGCTACGTGCGCATGGCGCTCGTGCTCCCGCCCGAGGGGCTGCGCGCCGCCGTCGCCGCCATCGAGGCCTCCGGCATCCGCTAGCGCGCCGCATCCTGGCGCCGAGATCGGGATCTCCGGCATCCGCTAGCGCGCCGCATCCTGGCGCCGAGATCGGGATCTCCGGCATCCGCCAGCGCGCGCCGGGACCGGGCGCGGTGATTCCGCTCCGGTTTCGCAGCCGCCGCGGCTGCCTCGCGGTTGGCGCGCCGTTTGAGCTTACGGCGCCGCGGCGGCCCTAGCCCTAGCCTGTAACTGTCTCAGTATCACCCGGCCGAAAGACACGGAATCGGAGAAAATTCCGTGTCTTTCGGCCGGGTGATACCATAACTGTTACATCAATATCCGTCTCAACGGGCACCAAGCTGCGCCGCCGCTGGGGTCGTCTGGTGCAAACACACAGGTTCATCTCGACGGGTACGGAACGGCGCGCCGGGGCGTCCATCGAGGCCTCTGGCATCCGCTGGCGCGCCGCCGTCGCCGCCATCGAGGCCTCCGGCATCCGCTAGCGCGCCGCCGGGGCATCCTGTGTAAAAACATAGCAGAACACTAGGAATACAGCGATCCCGTGATAGCGATCCGGAATCGGGGAGATAAGGGGCGCAGGGGCCGGGTGCCGTTCGCGCCCCGGCGTCGTCCGCGTCGGGCGACCGACGCCGCGAGGAAGGATTCATCATGGTCAACGACAAGGATGTCGCGGTCATCGACAGAAAGGCCGCGAACAACGACAGCAAGGTTGCGGTCAACGACAGGAAGGTCGCCATCGTCGGCTGCGGGTTCGTGGGGTCGTCCTCCGCGTTCGCCCTCATGCAGAGCGGCCTGTTCTCGGAGATGGTGCTCATCGACGTCGACCGCGCCCGGGCCGAGGGCGAGGCGCTCGACATCAGCCACGGGTCGCCGTTCGCGGCCCCCATGCGCATCTACGCCGGCGATTACGCCGACGCCGCCGACGCGGCGATCATCGTCATCACGGCGGGCGCGGCGCAGAAGCCGGGGGAGACGCGGCTCGACCTAGCCCAGAAGAACGTCGCCATCTTCCGCGAGATCGTCCCGCGCATCCGCGAGACGGGCTTCGACGGCATCCTGCTCATCGTCTCCAACCCGGTCGACGTGCTCACCTACGCCGCCGTCAAGCTCTCCGGCCTGCCGGAGAGCCGGGTGGTCGGCTCGGGCACGGTGCTCGATACGGCGCGCCTCCAGGAGGCGCTCGGCGCGCACCTCGGGGTCGACCCGCGCGACGTCGAGGCCTATATCATCGGGGAGCACGGCGACTCGGAGCTCGCGGTGTGGTCGAGCGCGGACGTCGCGGGCGTGCCGCTCAAGGACTTCTGCGAGATGCGGGGGCACTTCGACCACGAGGAGGCCGAGGCGCGCATCGCCGAGGAGGTCAGGAGCGCCGCCTACGAGATCATCCGCCGCAAGCGCGCGACGTACTACGGCATCGCGATGTCGGTGAGGCGGCTGTGCCAGGCGATCATGCGCGACGAGAAGAGCGTCCTGCCGGTGTCCGCGCTCATGGTGGGCGAGTACGGCCTGTCGGACGTGGCCATCTCCATGCCGACGATCGTGGGCAGGCAGGGGATCGAGTGCCGCGTGCCCATCTCGCTCGACGAGGCGGAGCTCGAGGAGCTCCGGAGCTCCGCCGACCGGCTGAAGGGCGTCCTGCAGCAGGTGTAGGCGGGCGGCGCCCCTCGCCCGCATCGCCCGGCGGCCCTGCGCATCGTGCCCTCTGTCTTGTACGTACAAGGCAGGGGGCTTACAATGGGCACAACCCGCCGACGGGCGGACGGCGATGCGAGAGGAGCGGCCATGGCGCGCAACGATGCCGATTGGTGGAAGCAGGCGGTCGTCTACCAGGTGTATCCGCGGAGCTTCCGCGACACGGACGGGGACGGGCTCGGGGATATCCGCGGCGTCGTCTCCCAGATCGGCTATCTGGACGAGCTCGGCGTCGACGCCCTCTGGCTGTCGCCGTTCTACCCCTCGAACCTTGCCGACGGCGGGTACGACGTCATCGACTACCGCGACGTCGACCCGCGGCTCGGAACGCTGGCGGACTTCGACGACCTCGTGGCCGCGGCGCACGCGCGCGGCATGAAGGTGGTCGTGGACATCGTCCCCAACCATACGTCCGACCACCATCCCTGGTTCCAGGAGGCGCTCGCGGCGGGGCCCGGCTCCCCGGCGCGCGAGCGCTACATCTTCCGCCCCGGACGCGGGGAGCACGGGGAGCTGCCGCCGAACGGCTGGAAGTCGGTCTTCGGCGGGTCGGCGTGGGAGCGCGTAGCCGACGGCAGCTGGTACCTGCACCTGTTCGCGCGCGAGCAGCCCGACCTCAACTGGAAGCACCCCGACGTCCGCGCCGACTTCGAGCGGACCCTGCGCTTCTGGTCCGACCGCGGCGTCGACGGCTTCCGCATCGACGTGGCGCACGCGCTCGCCAAGGACCTCGACAGCCGGCCGCTCGACGAGCTCGACCAGGACCCCGCCCAGGGCGCCGGCTCTCCGGACAACCCCCTGTGGGACCGGCCCGAGGTCCACGAGATCTACCGCGCATGGCGCCGGGTGTTCAACGAGTACGAGCCGCCGCGCTTCGCGGTGGCCGAGGCGTGGGTGGCGCCGGAGCACCAGCGCTACTACGCCTCGCCCGACGAGCTCGGCCAGGTGTTCAACTTCCAGTTCGCCAAGGCGGGCTGGTTCGCCGACGAGTTCCGCCGCGCCATCGCCGACGGCCTCGCGGCCGCCGCGGACTCCGGTTCCACGAGCACGTGGGTGCTGTCCAACCACGATGTGCCGCGCCATGCCACGCGCTACGGCCTTCCGCAGGTGAGGTCGCGCGTCTACCACCAGATCGCGAACGACTGGCTGCTGCGCGACGGCTCGACCTACTACGAGGACCGCGCGCTCGGGACGCGCCGCGCCCGCGCGGCCGTGCTCATGGAGCTCGCGCTGCCGGGTTCGGTCTACATCTACCAGGGCGAGGAGCTCGGCCTGTTCGAGGTGGCCGACATCCCGTGGGACATGCTCGAGGACCCGCAGGCGCGCCGCACCCTCCACGGCGACGCCATCAAGGGGCGCGACGGCTGCCGCGTGCCGCTGCCGTGGGAGGCCGCCGACGCGCCCGCGCCCGCCGCGTGGTCGGCGTCCTTCGGCGACGGGGCCACGGGCTCCTTCGGGTTCTCCGCGCCGCTCGCGCCTGCGGGCGACGGGTCCGCCGACGGGGTGCCCGCGCGTGCCGCCGCCGCACCCCACCTGCCGCAGCCGCTGTGGTTCGCCGGGTTCGCCGCGGACGCCGAGGCGGCCGACCCCTCGTCCATGCTCGCGCTCTACCGCCGCGCCATCGCCGCGCGCGCCGAGCTCCTGACCGCGACCGGGGACACCTCGCTTTCCTGGATGCCCGCCTCCGAGCTCGGCCCGGAGCCCGACCAGGTGGTGGGCTTCGAGGGGGCCGCGGCGGACGGGCGCGCGCTCGCGTGCATCGCGAACTTCGGCGCCCGCCCGGTGCCGCTGCCCGCCGGCGAGGTCGTCCTGGCCTCCGTCGATCCGGTCGACGGGGCGCTGCCGCAGGATGCCTGCGCCTGGGTCCTCCGCTGACGCGCGGCCGCGCAGACGGCCGGGCGGCGGGGCATTTCGCCCCATCGCCCCGGCCGGGGCCCCTGCGATGGGGCGCGCCGCGTTCCGCGGGCCCGCACGGCCGCTGCGCCGGGAGGCTCCCGTCCGCGCCGCGTCCCGGATGTCGTTTGAGGGCGCGGCCCGCGTTCGAGTAGTATGGACGCGTGGGTCGGACGAGACGGACGGGGGCGGACCATGGCTGATGACGAGGTGCGGCGCGATCAGGCCGACGGGGTGCTGGGCACGCTCGCGGCGCGAATCCCGCGCCCGCGGCTCAAGGCACCCGGTGACTCCGCGGCGGATGCGGGGCCCGGGGACGGCGCCGCGCCGCACGAGTCCGGCTCGGCCCCCGCGCCCTCCCCGCGGCGGACGGGCACCTTCCTCACCTACGCGCAGTCCCGCCTCGACCCGTTCTCGGACCGCCCGCTGTGCGCCGTCGACAGCCTCGTCTTCTCCTGGCTGTCCTACTTCCGGCTGAGCGGGGACCTGCGCGCCGCGCGCGGCTGGGAGGGCGCCGCCATGCACGAGCTGCTGCGCGCCGAGGACTTCGGCCCCATGTTCGGGACGAGCTGGGACCCCGACGGCAGCCGGGAGCTGCTGTTCGCCGTCTGCGCGAGCCCGCGCTTCCGCGCCGTGCGCGTGGCGGGCCTCGCCTTCAAGACCGACCGCGCGACCTCCGAGCAGTTCGCGGCCATGACCTTCCTTCTGCCCGGGGGCGGCGCGTACGTGGCCTTCCGCGGCACGGACTCGACGCTCGTGGGGTGGCGCGAGGACTTCAACATGGCGTCCCAGCTGCCGGTCCCCTCCCAGGCCGAGGCGCGCGCCTACCTGGACCGCGCCGCGCGGGCGGTGCCCGGCCCGCTGTATGTCGGCGGGCACTCCAAGGGCGGCAACCTCGCCGTGTACGCCGCGGCGCTGTGCGAGCCCGAGGTGCAGGGGCGCATCGTGCGGGTCTTCTCCCACGACGGCCCGGGGTTCGACCGGTCGTTCCTCGCGTGCGAGGGCTACGGGCGCATCCGCGACCGGGTGGACAAGACGGTCCCCAAATCGTCCATCATCGGCCTCATCATGGACGAGGGGCACGAGTTCACGGTGGTGGAGAGCGGGGGCGTCTCGGTGATGCAGCACAACCCCTTCCTGTGGGAGGTCGAGGGGTGCGCGTTCGTGCGCGCATCCGGCCTGTCCGCCAGCTCGCGCTACTTCGGCTCCACCCTCGCGGCGTGGATGGACCGGTTCACGCCCGAGGAGCGCGGGCAGTTCGTGGACACCCTGTTCGACGTGCTGGGCGTGACGGGCGCGTCGCGGTTCGCCGACATCCGCGGGGACTGGCGCGCGAGCCTGCCCGCCATGCGCGCCGCGGTGGACGAGCTGCCCGACGAGCAGCGGGCGGTCGTCGGCGACGTGCTGCGCGCGCTCGCCCGCGTGGCGACCATCGACCGCGTGCTCAAGTAGGCGGGGCCGCCGCGGACGCGGGCTCCCGCAACGGCGGGGCGGCTCGCCGCGGCTCCGCACGGCCGCGCCATGCGGGACGGCGGGGCCGCCGCGGGCGTCCCGCGGGTCTCAGACGAGGGCGCGCAGCCCGGCCCGGTCCACGACCTCGATGCGGCCGCGCGAGAGCGCGATGAGCCCCTCGGACGCGAAGTAGCGCAGCATCCGCGTGACGACCTCGCGGGCGCTGCCCAGGTGGCGGGCTATCTGGTCATGGGTGATCGCGAGGGTCGGCGAGCCGGTGCGGGCGAGCTCGTCGAGCAGGAACACCGCGAGCCTGCGGTCGAAGCTCATGAAGAGCACCTGCTGCATGACCCACATGCAGTCGCTGAACCGCTCGAGCGCCTGACGGTAGGTGAACGCCTCGATGTGGACCTCGCGCTCGGCCAGGCGGCCGAAGCACGCCGGGTCGATGGCGATGAGCTCGCTGTCCCGCTCGGCGGAGAGGGCGAGGTCGAAGGTGATCTGCGGCAGCACGCAGGAGGCGGCGAGCACGCAGCACTCTCCTGCCTCCACGCGGAACAGCGTGATCTCCTTGCCCTGGTCGGACATCATGAACGCGCGCAGGGACCCCGAGCGCAGGAAGATCACGCCGGTGCAGCCGTACCCGCATCCCTGGACCATGTCGCCCGCGGCGAAGCGCCGCACGCGCGCGTGGCGGGCGAGCTCGTCGCGGTCGGCGGGGTCGATGTCCGTCCAGAACGGGAGCAGGTCGGCCAGCTGGTCATCTGAGGGGATGCGGGTATCGGGTGCGGTCACGGGGGGCTCCTTCGCGCGGCGGGCGGGCGCCCGCGCGGGCGGCGCGGCGCGTCTGCCGCGTCCCTGCGGGCGCCGGGTATGCCCCTATGGTACCCGCCTGCGGCGGGCCTGCGGTCACGTGCTCCGTACGCTGCCGGGGTCCGCCTGCGGCCGGCATGCGGTCACGTGCCTTATACGCTGCCGGGGTCCGCCCACGGCCCGGGCGCGGCCGGCGCGGCCGCTACACGGCCACCCCGCAGCCGCCCACACCCTCGGTGGCCACGCGGCGATCGAGCTCGGTCTGCTCGAGGAACCCGAAGCCGCCCGCCACGTTCGCGCAGTCGTACCCGTGCTGGGTGAGGATACGGCAGGCGAGGTAGCTGCGCAGGCCGCTCTGGCAGCTCACGAGCAGGCGCCGCCCCCGCGGCAGCTCGCCCATGCGCGCGCGGAGTTCGTCGACCGGGATGTGCAGCGCGCCCTCGACATGGCCGCGCGCGAACTCCGCATCGGTGCGCACGTCGACGAGGACCGCCCCGTCCGACCGCGCGGCCTCGAGCGCCTCCGCCCAGCGGACCTGCTCCACGCGGCCCTCCAGGATGTTCTGGATCATGAAGCCGGCCATGTTGACCGGGTCCTTCGCCGAGGAGTAGGGCGGCGCGTAGGAGAGGTCGAGGTCCGCGAGGCCGTCCGCGTCCATGCCGGCGCGGATGGCGACGGCGATGACGTCGATGCGCTTGTCAACCCCGGACGCGCCCACGGCCTGGGCGCCCAGGATGCGCCCGCCCGCGCGCTCGAACACGACCTTGAGCACCATGGTCCGCGCGCCGGGGTAGTAGGTCGCGTGGTCGGCGGGGGACAGGATCACCGCGTCGGCGTCGATGCCGGCGGCGGCAGCGGCGCGCTCCGTGAGGCCCGTCGACGCCACCGTGGTGCCGAAGAGCTTCAGGACCGAGGAGCCGAGGGAGCCGGGATAGGACCGCTCGATCCCGCAGATCGCGTCCGCGGCGATGCGCCCCTGGCGGTTGGCGGGGCCGGCGAGCGCGATGAGGGCCGGCGCGCCGGTGACGCCGTGGGCCACCTGCACCGCGTCCCCCACGGCGTAGATGTCCGGGTCGCTCGTGCGCATGCTCGCGTCCACGAGGATCGAGCCGCGGACGCCCAGCTCGAGGCCGGCGTCGCGGGCGAGGGCGGACTCGGGGGCGACGCCGATGGAGAGCACGACGAGATCGGACTCGACGGCGTCGCCGCCCTCCACGAGCGTGCGGATCGCGCCCGGCGTCCGCTCGAAGCCGCTGACGTGCGCATTCAGCCGCAGGTCCACACCCGCGTCGCGCAGGGCGTTGTGGAGCAGGGCGGCCATGTCGGCGTCGACGACGGGCAGCACATGGCTCCCGCGCTGGATCAAGGTGACGTCCATGCCGCGCTCGCGCAGGTTCTCGGCCATCTCCAGGCCGATGAATCCCGCGCCCACCACGGTGGCGCTGCGCGCGCCGGTGCGCTCGATGAAGTCGTGGATGGCGAAGGTGTCCTCCACGGTGCGCAGGGTGAACAGCCGGTTGCCGTCGACGCCCGGCAGGTCGGGGACGACCGGGCGGGCGCCGGGGGAGAGGATGAGCTTGTCGTAGGACTTGGTGTAGACCTCGCCGCGTCCGATGTCGCGCACGGTGACGGTGCGCGCCGCCCGGTCGATCGACACGGCCTCGTGGCGCACGCGCACGTCGATGTCGAAGCGGGCGCGGAAGCTCTCCGGGGTCTGGAGGGTGAGCTTCGCGCGGTCCGTGATGACGTCGCCCACGTAGTAGGGCAGGCCGCAGTTGGCGTAGCTCACGTAGCCGGTGCGCTCGAGGACGACGATCTGCGCGCTCTCGTCCAGGCGGCGCAGGCGGGCGGCGGCCGTGGCCCCTCCGGCCACGCCCCCGATGATGACGACCTTCATGACGGTTCCTTTCTGTTCCGGATGATGATCAGGATGATGCAGGTGCTCAGCGCGCCCCGGTGACGACCGGTCCGCGCCAGCGCCCGATGCCCCCGATGTTGCGGGCGGCGGTGTAGCCGCGCCGGGCGAGCTCCCGGCAGGCGCG
Organism: Candidatus Collinsella stercoripullorum; assembly: GCF_027669965.1. Taxonomy (NCBI): domain Bacteria; kingdom Bacillati; phylum Actinomycetota; class Coriobacteriia; order Coriobacteriales; family Coriobacteriaceae; genus Collinsella; species Candidatus Collinsella stercoripullorum. The sequence continues at coordinate 23,097 of NZ_JAQECM010000014.1, forward strand.
GTCGCTGCGCGCGCCGGAGGCGCAGTAGACGAACAGCGGGGCGGCGGGCGTCGGGGCAACGAGGGCATGTCCGATGCGGTCGAGGGGGATGTTGACGGCGCCCTCGATATGGCCCTCGGCGAACTCGCCGGGGGTGCGGACGTCGATGAGGACGGCGCCGTCGGTGGCGCGCGCCTCGGCGACGGCGTCGTTGATGTCCGGTCCGCCGAACAGGGATGCGAGCAGGCTCATGGGTATCCTTTCAGTGTCCTTCTCCGTATCGATTCCGAGCATACGCGCAAGGCGGGCCGGTTGTCGGTGACTTCGTCACCGAACGGGCGGGTGGTGCGGGAGGGCGCTGCGGACGGGGTGCCGGCGCTCGTGCGGGCGGCCCGGTGCCGGCACGAGGGGTGCGGCCTGGCATGGCACTGCAGGGCGTCCGCGGTGCGGCGGCGTGCGGCGACGGCGGCGGCATGGGGGCGGTCGGCACCGGTGCTCGTGCGGTTTTGCCACGGGGCGTCGCGGCGCGCGGCGGGCCGGCGGGGACTTGTCCTATACTTGCTAGGCCCGAACCGCCGATGCGCCCCGCGCGAAGGAGCCGCAAGCATGAAGATCAACCACGCCATCCTGCACATCCTGGACTTCGAGTCCTCCGTGAACGTCCTGAGCGCGCGGGAGCTCGACCTGGATTCGCGTGCCGTGCGGTCGTTCGTGGTCTCCCACCTGCGTCGGGCCCGGACGGGCGCGGACAACAAGCGCGCGTCGTTCTCCGAGGACAGCGCCTTCGCCGGGGAGCTCAAGGCGTTCCTGTTCGGCGACCGGGAGTTCATCGACTTCTCCCAGCAGATCGCCGAGTTCTTCGCCGGCGAGCTCGCGAAGGCCGACAAGGCGGAGTCCACCGACATCCTGGTGGCGGATTTCGACGACGACGATGACGTGCGGTGGTTCGCGGTGCTGCTCATGGTGAGCCGCATGGCGTTCATGCACGAGGTGGACCGTGAGGGCGGTGAGGTGCGCAACGACATCGCGCGGCATTACGCCATCCTGCCGAGCCCCTCGCAGAAGGTGGCGAGCTACGCGATCGTGCGTGCGAGCACCATGGAGGTGTTCTACCAGGACAAGAAGCGCAAGATCGCGGGCGAGGACACCATGATCGTGCCGGAGGGTCTGCTGCAGTGCGCCACGGGCGTGTCGGGCAAGGAGGTCATCGAGACGGTGACGCGCATCGTCGAGGAGGTGGCCGAGGAGCACGGCGCCAACACGGCGGTCGCCCTGGCGCGCGCCAAGGAGGTCGTGGCGGAGCGCGTCGAGGAGGACGAGGAGCTCGCGCCCTGGGACTTGGCCGAGGAGATCTTCGAGGACGAGCCGGCCATGCGCGAGCGCTATGAGGCGCGCGCCCGCGAGGAGCGCGTGCCCGAGCACGTGCCGGTGGAGCGCGCGCAGGTGGAGCGCGCGGCGGTGCGCAACCACAAGATCCGCACGGACACGGGGATCGAGATCACCTTCCCTGCGGAGATGCTGCGCAACACCGAGTACGTGCAGTTCGTGAACGAGCCGAACGGGCTGATCTCGATCGAGCTCAAGAACATCGGGAGCATCGAGAACCGGTAGCACGGCCCCTCTCCCGGGCCCTCGGATCGGCGGCGGATGTCCGCCTTGCGGTGCTCCAAATCAGCGAAGTTCGATATTGTGTGCATCTTTCCGAGTCCTCGACAAGCACTCCAGTAAGATAAAGCACTCAACTGGGAAACTGATGCGGAATCAAGACCGAATCGGGTGCTCTACTCGCCGGGTCGGAAAAGATGCACACAATATCGAACTCCGCGTTTTTCAGCATGCCCGATCGATGGCGAAGGACCGCTGCGTGCGGCTGGTCGATGGCATAGGGCGACTGTTCGCAGGTCAATTCGCGACGCAATCGTCCATGGTGCGCATGGGCAGGTCGTATATGCGACGCTTGTTCTTGATTCGGAATCTTATAGGGCAGTCCGTGGGTTCGCGTGGCGCGGGCACCGCTATAGAAGCATCAAGGTAGCTCCGGCAGAGGACTCCGGGCGTTTGTGAAACGCGTGACGACCCTTCGCTTTGCCGAAAAAAGTACACCTTCTCAAACCCTATATCGACCAATCATTATACACACCCCCTTGTGCGAAACGCGCTGCATACCAACCCTCCATAGCGCCTATCCAAATGTCTACGCAGGTAATAAACGCCCTGTTGAAAAGGTGTACCTTTTCGCGCTGCAAGGTGTTCGGCCAGTGGTTGGGTTTTTGGTCGAGGGCCTTCCCTGAAGCGCGATGAGGTGCGGGGAAGGGAGGCTCATGAGCGCTGCCACGATGGCCGATGTCGTCATGCCGATGGGCCTTCCGTGCGGGCGCAGGGTTCCCAAGGGGAACCTGCGCTGGTATCTGCTGCGCGTTCCGGAGGGGCGCGAGCAGTCCGTATGCGACCTGCTCAAACGAATCATCCCCGGCGAGCTTCTGGAGGACGCGTTCGCGCCCCGGAAGGAGCGCTGGGCCAAGCGCGGGGGCGCGTGGGGGCTCGAGACGGTGCGCATGTACCGGGGCTACGCGTTCGCCGTGACGCGCGATGTCTTCGGGCTGGCCAAAGCGCTGGCGCGGACGACGGCGGCCGCCGAGCTCGTTGGGGAGTTCGGGCGGTCGTGGATGCCGCTCGCGCCGGAGGCGCAGGGCTGGCTCGAGGCCGCGATGGACGGCAAGCACGTGATCAGGAACAGCGTCGGCGTGATCCAAGACGGTGTCCTGCACGTGCAGATGGGTCCGCTCGTCGGTCAGGAGGCGCGCGTGAGCAAGGTCGACCGTCATAAGCGGCGCTGCTTCGTGCGCGTGTGCGACGGGGGAGCGGGCTTCGCGGAGACGATGCCGCTCGACGTGCCGTCCAAGAGCTAGGGGCGGCAAGGGGAAACCAATGGAATCACGGGGTCGGGAGTTAATCGAGATGGCTGCTGGTATGCAGGCACCCGCGAAAACCTCGCGGGGGGGGGCGTACTGATGCGCTCCACGGACAATCGGGAAAGGTCGCGCCGCCGGCGCGGTGCGTCGCGGTGAGCGCGGAGCTCGAGGGACGTGCTGGAAGCCTGATAATCGATTCCGCTGCTGAAGCTCCGTCCGCTGCGCTTCCCGGTACCGACGAGTTCGCTTCGCTCTGCCGGAAACTAGATTCCCGATCTCTCGGCTACCGTGCGGTGAAGCGCGCGTTCGATATCGCGTTCAGCGCTGTGATCATCGCGGTGGGTATCGTTCCGTGTGCCGTCCTGTCTGCTGTCATCGCAGCGGACACGAAGGGCAGTCCGATATACACCCAGGAACGTGTTGGGAGACTGGGCCGGCCTTTTCGGATCTTCAAGTTCCGCACCATGGTCGCGGACGCGGATGACGTGGAAAAGTACCTCGATGCCGAGCAGCTGACGGAGTGGAAGCGTGAGCGCAAGGTCACGAACGATCCGCGTATCACCCCGTTGGGCAGGGTTTTGCGCCGCACGAGCTTGGACGAGCTGCCGCAGTTCCTGAATGTGCTTAAGGGGGACATGTCCCTCATCGGGCCGCGTGCGATTACTTTCGCTGAGCTTGAACATTACGGTGCCGATGTCGCTCTTTTGCTTTCCGTCCCTCAGGGCGTAACAGGCGCCTGGCAGGCCGGGCCCCGCAACGAGGCGTCCTTCGAGAACGGCGAACGCCAGGCTATTGAGCTCGGCTACGCGCGGCACGCGAGCCTCGGCGAGGACGTCAGCGTGTTCGGCTCCACCTTCGGTGCCATGTTCGGCAAGAGGAGGTCAGGACGATGAGCGATGCCCCCGAGGATATCCTCGTCTCCGTTATCGTGCCGACTTTCAGGCGAGCGGACCGCCTCCCGGCAGCGCTCGACTCGGTGCTGGCACAGGACTACCGTAACCTCGAGGTCGTCGTCGCCAACGACAACATGCCGGGATCGGAGTGGGACGGGCGTACGGACGCGCTCCTCGCCCGCTACGGGTCAACCGACCCGCGCGTTCGCATTGTGCATACCGTCGGCGGTACGGGTGGCGGCGCCGCGCGCAATCTCGCCTGCGCCGCCGCACGTGGCGAGTACCTCGCATTCCTCGACGACGATGACGAGTTCCTGCCCGACAAGGTGTCCACGCAGCTCGCCTTCATGCTGGAACGGGACCTGGACATGAGCTGGCAGGACGTCTCCTGGTTCGACGAGCGCGGCAGGCTCGTGGAGCACCGCCGCCTCGACCACTGCCGCGACTTCTCGCGCGAGGGGCTACTGCGCGCCCACCTGCTCACGCCAATCTCGCCGACGTCAATTTACATGCTAAAGCGCTCGCTTTTTGAACGCACCGAAGGGTTTGGTGAGGTTGCCACCGGTCAAGACTGGTGGCTGATGCTGCGCTGCATCGAAGCAGGTGCGAGCATCGGCTACATGCCCGAGGTGCATGTGCGGCAGCACCTGCACTCAGACGGACGGCTCTCCGTCGGCCAGAACAAGATCGATGGAGAGGAAGCTCGGCACGAGAAGGTGCGCGAGTACTACCCGTTGCTCACCAGGGAGGAAATCTCATACGTGGAGTTCCGGCACAATGCCGCGCTCGCCTTCGCGTGCGTGCGGGGCGGTCGGCGCGCCGACGCCGTGCGGTACGCGGCCCGCGCCCTGCGGGCGTCTCCCTCCGCGTGCGTGCGGGAAGGTTTCAAGTTCTTCACTAGAGGCAAGCGGTGACGCTCCCCTCGGACGGATAGGAAGGAAGGTTAAGTAGATGAACATAGCGGTAGCCGGTATGGGTTACGTAGGCCTCTCACTCGCGGTGCTCCTTGCCCAAAATAACGACGTCACTGCTGTAGATGTGGTGTCCGAGAAGGTGGACATGATCTCTCGTTGGGAGAGCCCCATCCGCGACAAGGAGATTGAGGGCTTCCTCGCGAGGGCGAAGTCGGGCGATCTGCCTCTCTCGCTGAAAGCGACCCTCGATGGCCGTTCCGCCTATGCTGAAGCGGAGCTTGTGGTTATTGCGGCGCCGACCAACTACGACCCGGACCGTAACTTCTTCGACACCTCCTATGTGGAGCAGGTCGTAGAGCTGGTGCTGGAGGCCAACCCGCAGGCATACATGGTCATTAAGTCCACCGTGCCCGTCGGCTACACCGATGAGCTGTGCGCCAGGTACCCGCAGGGCCGCTTCCTGTTCAGCCCCGAGTTCCTGCGCGAGGGCCATGCCCTCTACGACAATCTGCACCCTTCCCGCATCGTGGCGGGCGTGCCGAAGACGCACCAAGAGCAGGGGCTGCTGCGCGATGCTGCCGAGCGGTTCGCGTCGCTGCTCGAGGAGGGAGCCGACCCCACCGAGCGGGAGAGGGAGAACGCCGACGGCTCCCAGGGCATCCCCGTGCTCGTCATGGAGTCCACCGAGGCCGAGGCGGTCAAGCTGTTCGCCAACACCTATCTTGCGCTGAGGGTCGCCTACTTTAATGAGCTCGACACCTACGCGGCAACTCGCGGCCTGGACGCTCGACGCATCATCGAGGGCGTGTGCCTGGAGCCCCGCATCGGCACCCACTACAACAACCCCTCCTTCGGGTACGGGGGCTATTGCCTTCCCAAGGACACCAAACAGCTGCTCGCCAACTACAGAGACGTGCCGCAGAGTCTCATCGGAGCGATTGTGGAGGCCAACCGTACCCGGAAGGACTTCGTGGCCGACGAGGTGCTGAAGAGGGTCGCCGAGCTCGCCTATTCCGGAACAGCGGCACCGGTCGTGGGCGTCTACCGCCTCAGCATGAAGAGCGGATCGGACAACTTCCGCGCCTCCAGCGTCCAGGGCATTATGAAGCGTGTCAAGGCCAAGGGCGTGCCGGTGGTGGTGTACGAGCCGACGCTGGATGCCTCCGAGTTCTACGGCTCCGAGGTCACGCACGACCTTGATTCCTTCAAGTCTCGCTGCGATCTCATCATAGCCAATCGCTGGTCGGACGAACTCGCCGACGTATCGGAGAGGGTCTACACTCGCGACCTGTTCCGGAGGGACTGACGTTGGGAGAAAGGCTTCTGCTCCTTGCGAGGAGGTTCCCCTACAACCACGGCGAGGTTGCCGCCGAATCCTATCTAGAGACGGAGATTAGCTTCCTCTCGGAAAACTTCGAGCGAGTGCTCGCGGTCGCCACCGAGGCGTCTGACGGCGACGCGCCTACGTGCGCGCTGCCGGAAAACGTCGAGCCGGTCGCGCTCGGTTGCACGCCGACGAAGGCACACAAGGCCTGGCTCACCCTGCGCGGGGCGCTCTACCCAGCGTCTGCGCCCGACGAGGTGCGGGAGGCTATCGCGACTGACCCGGTGGGCACAACGAAGCAGCGCACTTTCAGAGGCTATTTCGCCGCCCGCGCGCATGAGAAGTACGTAAGACTCATGCTGAAGCTGAGGGGGCGCGGCTTCGAGCCGACGTCCATCTACAGCTTCTGGCTCTACGACACCGCGCTCGCCGCTCTGTGGGTGCGCAGCTCCTACCCGTGTGCACGCGCGATAGCGCGTGCACACCGGTACGATCTCTACCGAGATCGTACCGGTATGGATTATCTGCCGTTCCGCGAGCTCTTGCTCGCGGAACTCGACACCGTGCTGCCGTGCAGCGAGGACGGGCGGGCCCACATCGACGCCAACTGGCCCGGCCACTCGGGCAAGCTGCACACCTCCTACCTGGGAACGGCCGACCTGCCCGATCTCTCGGAGGTACCTCGCGACGGGGCGTTCCATATCGTCTCCTGCTCGCGCGCGGTGGCGGTCAAGCGCGTCGGCCTCATCGCCGACGCGCTCGCCGCCCTCGACGCGGAGGGCAGGCGCGTGCGCTGGACACACTACGGCGACGGCCCGGAGCTCGCCGATGTGAAGGAGAGGTGCGAGGGACTCTCGTCGGTTGCAGCAGAGTTCCCGGGTTCCGTGCCGAACGCGGAGCTTCTGCGCGTCTACGGCCGGGACCGCATCGACCTGTTCGTCAACGTGTCGATGAGCGAGGGGCTTCCTATCTCGATCATGGAGGCGTGCGGCGTCGGCGCACCCGTGCTCGCCACAGGCGTTGGCGGGACGGGCGAGATTGTCCGCGACGGCGACAACGGGAGGCTGCTCCCTGCGGACCCGGATACGGGCGCGATCGCATCCGCGATCGCCAGATTCATGGACATGCCCAAGGAAGACGCGCTTCGCATGCGCCGCGCGTCCCGCCGCATCTGGGAGGAGCGCTTCAGGGCGGCCGAGAACGTACGGCAGCTCGTGGGCCTGCTGAAGGGGGGCGATGCCGCATGAGCCAGCTTGCGCAGAAAGCGACCATGCTCAGGCGCTGGGCGAAGATCCTCGCCGGCGGCACCGAGGTCGCAGTCGAGCAGGGCCCCGGCCGCTGCTGCCGCTCCGGGGAGCTCGCCGGCTACTGGAACGACCTCACGGGCAAGGTGTCCCCGAACACCCTGCTCGACGATTGCGGCGTCCCCCTGAGCGTCATAGCGGGCGGGAGGAAGGTCAACTTCCCCATAGCGGTGTTCCAGTACGCACTTGGGCGCTACGATCTGTCGCTCATTGAACCGAACAATGCCGAGGAACACCTCGACGCGCTGAGAGCGTGCGCCGACTGGGCTCTTGCCTCCCAGCGCGCAGACGGCTCGTGGGACGCGTTCGGCCCCATCGGTAGTTCGAAGTACACCGTCTCCTCGATGGCGCAGGGCGAGGGCTGCTCGATGCTCCTGCGGGCGTACCGGGCGCTCTCGGACGACCGGTACCTGGAGGCGGCGCTCGAGGCCGCGCGCTTCATGCTGGTCGACTTCGCTGACGGCGGAACCGCGATTCGCGAGAACGACGGACTCTTCCTCGAAGAGTACCCGCAGGACCCGCGCCGCAGCGTGATGAACGGCTGGGTGTTCAGCTTGTTCGGGCTCTATGACGCGTCGCTCGCGGACGATTCGTTCTGCGAGCCGTTCGCGCTGTCCTGCCAAACGCTCGCGAGCCATTTGGACGACTACGACAGCGGCTACTGGTCGCTGTACGACCTGGAGCGCAGGATCTCCTCCCCGGCATACCACACCCTGCACATCGCGCAGCTGCGCGCCGTGGCGGAGCTCACTGGCGACGACCGGTTCTCCGACAAGGCGGAGCGCTTCGAGGGCTATGCCGCCAAGCGTGCCAACAGGATCCGTGCCATCGCCGGCAAGGTCGCCCAGAAGCTTGCGGAGAAGTCGGATGCGGTGATCGTGCAGTGATTTGGATTGAAGCTGTGGCAGAAGTTCGACGTCGAACCCTGCTGGGAGGTGTTGCCAGATGATTCGCTCTAAGCAAGATCTTACCGATTACTTGGTTGAAGACAAAAGAGCTTTGGGCATCGAGTCGAAACGTCCGAGGTTTCTCGCTGACGAGATATGGAAGTTCCAGATCGCACTGAGGAAGTGCGAGTATTACAAAAATTGCGGGGGAAACAGAATCGCCTTTGCAATCAATCGCCTTATCAGACACAGGCTCGGCGTCAAGCTCGGATACGATATACCGCTCAACGTTTGCGGAAAGGGGCTAAGGCTCGCGCATCGGGGATATGTGGCAATCAATAGTGGAGCAATTGTAGGAGACTATTGCTGCATACACCCTGGCGTGATCATCGGCACGTCTGCCGGGGAATCGCACGCTGCCCCAACGATTGGCGAGCGTGTGCATATCGGACCCGGAGCGAAAGTAATCGGACCCATAACCATAGCGAGCGATATTGCCATTGGGGCGAACGCTGTCGTTACGCATGACTTTACTGAGCCGAATGTCGCACTAGGGGGGGTTCCAGCAAAGGTAATAAGCCGCAGGGGATCAGCGGGTTATCTGTACTGCGGACCTGCCATCCTGAATCGGTAGGTGTTGATGATGCTGCCTAAAGTATGGATTGAGCTCTCAACATTCAACGGCGTCGTCACTGATGATTATATGCGCGCAATCGGTGGAGCTTACGCAACGCTGGGGCACGAGGTCGAGTATGTCGATGATGTTGTCAAGATGAACGGAAGTAATACCGATATCTATGTTGTGCTGCTTGCTGTATCGGCCTGCAAGCTCAGGGCGAGGGGGAAAAAACGGATTGTCTTCTGGAGCCAGGGAATTTGGCCGGAAGAGTCTTTTATGAAGCATGGCAGCCGGTTGAGACTGTTTGCTTGCAATGCGGTTGAAAAGATGGCATTGAGTGTTTCGGAGCGCATCTTCGTGGTTTCCAACGCGCAGCTTCGCCATTTTGAGACAAAGTACCAATTGAGGCTACGGAAAAAGAGCCTGATAATGGCCTGCTCGAACGAGTCTTTCCACGAGGAGTCGTTCTACGCTGAAGGCAAATATGAAAAACCGGTATTCGTTTATGCGGGAAGTCTTGCCCAATACCAGTGCATAGACGAGACCCTTGAGGCATTCAAAAGGGCTCAGACGGTTACCCCGAACGCCTCACTGATGTTTCTGACGAATGATATAGAAAGAGCGAGAGAGCTCGTCGCTCGACACGCGCTGACAAATGTGTCCGTTGATCACGCTGACAAGGACGAACTCCCGGCAATTCTCTCGCACGCAAAATATGGCTTTGTGATACGCGACGACAGCGCGATAAATAGAGTATCGACTCCAACAAAGATATCTACCTATATTGCGAATGGTGTAATTCCCATATACAGCCCGACCATAGAGGCGTTCTCTGAATCCGCACATAATATCGTTCGACTGCGGTACGAACGCGAAAGCTTCGCCGAGGATTACCGAGAATTCGAAACACTGCATCTCAAGCCCATTGAAATGTGCAATAGCTACGCAGAGTATTTTGACGAAGAGCTGAGCTACGACAATGCAGCAAGTAGAATTCTTGCCTTTCTGGAAGGTTTGAATTAGCGATGGTTTGCCTGGTATGCGCGAACAAACTGCCGCGTTGGCCAATGGACGGCAAAGGGGGGAAGAAATGATTTGGAGTCTGTCCGCCGAGACATCGATACACAAGGCCACATCCGGAACGGCGGTTGGGTCGGTCGCACATTCTTCAGTGTGGGCATATGCGATATCTCTCGTGATGATATTGCTGGCGAATACGCTCCCTGGTCTCCTTCCGGGCAGGAAAGAGATTTTTTACCCGATTCTCGTGTTACTGTCAGTATCCGTGGTGGCGCTTCAGTGGAAGGACACTCCGCTTCCAAAGCGATCGGTGCAGAGATGGGTAACGTGGGCCGTTTTGGTGGCGGGCGTATACTCTTTGATTGTATTCATAACTGGAGACGGCTATGGGCGGTACGGCGGCAGCGCATTCCTGTTCTTTGGGATTTGTCCGTTGCTGCTCCTCCTGCTCGTCAGAAACAAGCTTATAGATACCTATGCCAGGGCATTCGTTAACGTATTGGCGCTACTTGCGGTATTGTCGATGGCCCTTTGGGTATTAGGCCCTATTCTCGGAATTCTATCTCCGAATTGCGACATACGAAATACTTGGAATGGTCTCGGAGTTGAACTGAGGTCAGAAGGATTTTTTCACTTGCTGTATGTGGTTCAGAGCGTAGATATTCTGGGCTTCTCAACGGTGCGCAACACCGGTATTTTCGCAGAAGCCCCAATGTATTCCTTTGTTCTTTGCGTCGGAATACTTCTTGAATGGTATCTGGCCGAAAGACCACGAATTACCGTAATCTGCCTACTGTCACTGTGCGTAATAACGACTTTTTCAACAACCGGAATAATATTCCTCATCGCATTCTGCGCGCTCGAATGCCTGAGTTCGGTCTATCAGTCTGGTTCAAGACTGCGCATGGTAATCATGCTGCTGCTTGTCTTGGCGTTCTTTGTCGTAGCGGACCTCGCAATGCTGCTAATCGATGATAAGCTCGCAACAAGATCAGGAAGCATACGGTTGGATGACCTCTCCGCGGGATTTCAGGCATGGGTTCGACATCCGCTCGTAGGATACGGACTGAGTGACACGAATTCGGTTACACGCTACATGAGCGGATTTCGCTCGGAAAACTTGGGTTTTAGTAATTCTTTCTTTGATGTTTTAGTCAGAGGTGGCGTGGTCTTTATGGCCTTGTTCGTTGTTTCCTTGCTTGGATACCTTCGAACTGCCGGAAAGCTTAAGAACGCAGGCTTGCTCTTCGTGTACTTGTGGGTGGTCACTATTACTACATTCCATCCCGTCGCCCTGTTGATGTTTTCGATTGGGGTCGTTGGCCTTCTGTCCCCATCCATAAAAGGCGTTCGCGTTGCAAACCCTATGCATTATGTCAGCCACTGAACGTTTAGGAGCTGCCCATGACGAGAAAAATACTAACTGTAAGCATTGCCGCCTATAACGTTGAAAAGTATATCGCCGACTGTCTCGACTCGTTCGGCGAAGACGCTTTCGAAAAGATCGAAGTCATCATTGTTAACGATGGCAGCACTGACGGAACACTCGAGATTGCTCGGGATTATGAGCTCCGTCGTCCGCAAACGTTCAAGGTTGTAGATAAGCCCAATGGGGGATATGGCTCGACAATTAACGCTGCTCTACGGGAGGCAACGGGCAAGTATTTCAGGTTTCTCGATGGCGATGATTGGATGAACACCGAGATACTTGAACAGTATCTGGAACTTCTCGAAGACAGTGATGAAGAAGCAGTTTATACGCCATATGTGCGGATTTACGAAGATGGAGGCGATGCCGATCTGAAAGACGACCTTGCCGCGTTCGGTGAGGGCGTATATCCAGAGTCCGCTTTTCTAAACATGCCGATTATTGCTGCATGTTCTCTTACGTACAAAACAAGCATGCTCAGAGAAATCGACTTCAAGATGACTGAGCGTTGCTTCTATACCGACGTCGAGTTCGCCTGCATACCCTTTGTCCATGTGAAAACAATGCGCGTTAGCAAACTGCCGCTCTACCGCTATCGAATAGGGCGCACAGGTCAAAGCGTGAGCATTTCAGGAATAGAAAGACACTATAAAGACCTCATTCGAGTCTGCGAACGCCTGCTTCAAGAGTCGAAAAAAGAGGAAAACACGGGTTCCGAGTACTTCCAGCGCTACATAGTCACGCAATGCACTCTTGTATACAGCTTCCTAACGCGCATCCGCCCGAGCGCTGAGCGTAAGGCAAGCTTGAAGCAGTTTGACGGCCTCCTAAAGTGCCACCAACCAGTATACGAAGCCACGGCAAGGAATAGCAAAAAGGTGCGCATTCTGCGTGGGAGTGCCTTTATAGCGTATAGGCCGCTGTGTCGCATACTTTCGGGGAGGCACAATTGAGCTCCGTAAAGACGAATTTCGTCTGGAATTCTGCATACCAAGTCGTACGCATTGCCGTCCCCCTAATTACCACGCCCTATCTGACTCGCGTCCTCGGAAGTGAGTCCTTGGGGACCTATTCCTATACCTACACAATCGCGATGTACTTTACGTATTTTGTACTACTTGGACTGAATCAGTATGGCAATAGGGAGATTGCGAAGGCTCGCGAAGACCGGCGGAGACTGTCAAGGACATTTTGGTCAATCTACATCGGCCAGCTTTCGATTGGCCTAGCTGTTTTCATCGTGTATGTCGCATTTGCCGTTTTTCAGGACGGAATAATCGAGACTTGTTTGCTGATATGGGCAATCTGGGTTTTAGCGGAGGTTGCCGATATCAGCTGGCTGTTCTATGGGCTGGAAGAATTCCGAATTATAACCATCAGAAACGTGATAATCCGCATTGGCGTTGTTGCGGGGATATTTGCCTTCGTTAGTGGGCCGGAAGACCTATGGCTATACTGCGCGCTTCAAGCCGCATCCTTTGCCCTCAATAGCATTATTCTGTGGCTCTTGGCGCGTACGCGCATAGGATGGCATCGAGTGAGCCTACGTGAAGTTGTTGCGCATATCCGCTCAAGCTTAGCTCTATTCGCTCCGGTTATTGCTGTCTCGTGTTATACACAGCTTAACAAGCTCTTGCTCGGGTCTTCCTCGAACATGAGCCAGGTGGCGTTTTATGATAATGCCGACAAAGTCATCACCATACCTTTAACGTTCATCCAGTCGCTCGGCACTGTGCTGCTGCCTCGCATGAGCAACATACTTGCATCCGGCGATCAGCGGAGGGCAGAAGCGTATCTTGCCGATTCGTTCTGGATATCGGTGGTAGCATCGATAGGTCTCCTATGCGGGATCGCCGGTGTAGCCCAATCCTTTGTACCGCTCTTTTTCGGCAGTGGTTTCGAGGAGTGCGAGAGACTGCTCCCCATGCTGGCTTTGATCATCCCTGCCTGCTCAATTAGCAGTGTTATTGGGAATCAATATTTAATTCCCATCGAGCGGGATTCCGTTTACCTAAAATCTGTGTTTGCGGGGGCTGTGACAAATGTTGCATTATGCGTTGCCCTTGTGCCTTCGCTTGAAGCCGCGGGCGCTGCCTTGGCAACGGTTGTCGCCGAATACGTGGTGGCAGGAATACAAGTTTGGTATGCGAGGGACAAGATTCCCGTTGCGCGATATTTCCGAGAGGTTTCTCCTTTTGCCTTATTCGGAATTGCGGAATACGCGGTCATCAAAATAGTGTCGCTTGCTGGTCTTACGGGCGTCGTCTTGCTCGGCGTCGAAATCGGTGCTGGCGTCATTTCCTTTGTCGGCATTGGCTTTGCATATCTTCTAATTAGAAGGGATCGTCACCTTCGACTTCTTGGATTGTCGAAATTCGTGAATGAAGAAAGGTAATTTGTCATGCAATACGATTTGTTGATTGTGGGGAGCGGGCTTTTTGGAGCTGTTGTCGCCCATGAGGCTGTCAATCGAGGTAAGAAAGTTCTAGTTCTCGAGAAGCGCAGCCACATCGGCGGCAACTGCTACACGGAGTGTATAGACGGCATCAACGTGCACATCTACGGCGCGCACATCTTCAGGACATCCGACAGGCGCATCTGGCGCTACATGGAACAGTTCTGTGAGTTCAATCACTTCGTGAACTCCCCTGTGGCGAACTTCAGGGGCGAGCTGTACAATCTGCCATTCAACATGAACACGTTCCATGAGCTCTGGGGAGTTGTGACGCCTGAGGAGGCGCGAGCGACGATCGAGACGACTCGGGTACCCTGTGACGATCCCTCCAATCTGGAGGAGCATATCCTTAATATCGCTGGACGCGACATCTACGAGAAACTCGTGAAGGGATACACGGAGAAGCAGTGGGGGGTTCCCTGCACTGAGCTCCCGCCGTCTATCATGAGGCGGATACCTCTGCGCTTCACCTACGACAACAACTACTTCAACGACCCGCTGCAGGGCATTCCCAAGGGCGGTTACACGCCCGTGATTGAGAAGATGCTCGAGGGGGCGGAGGTGCGCACGGGTGTCGACTTTCTGAACGACAGGGAGGCATACGAGTCCATGGCCGATCTGGTTGTGTACACGGGCCCCATCGACGCCTACTTCGGGTTCCGCTACGGGCCGCTCGGGTACCGGGGGCTGCGCTTCGAGCACGAGCGCCTCGACTGCCCGAACTACCAGGGTGTCGCGGTGATGAACTACACCGACGCGGAGACGGCCTACACGCGCGTCATCGAGCACAAGCACTTCGAGTTCGGAACGCAGCCCACAACCGTCGTGTCCCGTGAGTACCCGAGCGCATGGGAGCCGGGCGACGACCCCTACTACCCGATGGAGGATGCCGGAAACGTCGAAAAATACAGAAGGTATCTGGAGCTCTCCCAAGAGAGCCCGAAAGTTCGCTTTGGCGGGCGGCTTGGCGAGTACCGGTATTACGACATGCAGGACACCGTGAAGTCGGCCCTTGCAAAGGCCGAAGAGTGGCTGTAGGAGGTGCATGCCATGCTTAAGAAGATCCTGCTGGTCTTCGGCACGCGCCCGGAGGCGATAAAGATGTGCCCGCTCGTGCTTGAGCTGAAGTCGCGCCCCGAAGACTTCGACACGGTCGTCTGCGTCACCGGGCAGCATCGCGAGATGCTCGACCAGGTGCTCGGCGTGTTCGGCGTGGTGCCGGACCACGACCTCGCGATCATGAGGCCGGGGCAGACGCTGTTCGACATCACGAGCGATGTGCTGCTCAAGATCAAGGCAGTGCTTGAGGAGGAGCGCCCGGATGTCGTCCTCGTCCACGGCGACACCACCACCTCCTTCGCGGCGGCGCTCGCGGCCTACTACCTCCAGATTCCGGTGGGGCACGTGGAGGCCGGCCTGCGCACCCGCGACCTCTATTCCCCATGGCCGGAGGAGTTCAACCGCCAGGCGGTGGACGTCATCTCCGAGTGGTACTTCGCGCCCACGGAGACCTCACGGCAGAATCTCCTCGACGAGGCCAAGCCCGACGGCCGCATCTTCGTCACCGGCAACACGGGCATCGACGCGCTGCGCCACACGGTGAGGGACGATTACTCCCACCCCGAGCTCGACTGGGCGGAGGGCTCCCGCCTCATCCTCGTCACCGCGCACCGCCGCGAGAACCTGGGAGAGCCCATGCACCGCATGTTCCGCGCCATCAAGCGGGTCATGGAGGAGCGCCCCGACACCAGGGCGATCTACCCCATACACATGAACCCGCAGGTGCGCCGTGCCGCCCACGAGGAGCTGGACGGCTTCGACCGCCTGCGCATCATCGACCCGCTCGAGGTCGTGGACTTCCACAACTTCATGGCGCGCTCGCACCTGATCCTCACCGACTCCGGCGGCATCCAGGAGGAGGCGCCCTCCCTCGGCAAGCCCGTGCTCGTCATGCGCGACACCACAGAGCGCCCCGAGGGCGTGGCGGCGGGCACGCTGCGCCTCGTGGGCACCGGGGAGGAGACGATATACCGCGAGTTCTCCCGCCTGCTGGACGACCCGGCGGAGTACGCGGTCATGTCCCGTGCGTCCAACCCCTACGGCGATGGACGTGCTAGTAAGCGGATTGCCGACATAGTTATCGCGAGCAGATAAAGGTACCAAGCATGAACCGCGCTTTCGTCAAACGGCTATTGCTCGGAATTCCAAAATCCGTATATGCCAACTTCAAGTATCTTCCAGTGCGCCAGGCAATCAGGCTCCCAATTCTTGTTTCAGACAAGACGAGATTCATTGGCACCAAAGGGCGAGTCGAAATTGTTGAAGACCGCGTAAGGCCTGGCATGTTCCGAGTGGGACTAGACGGGTCTGGCACTGCGAGTTGTCTTCCGACTCGATTAGAAATCAACGGGGTTCTTCGCGTGGAGGGGCGCGTTCGCATCGGGGGAGGGTGCAGCGTCACCACGATTGACGAGAACAGCAGGATATCGCTTGGGCGCAACACAATCATAATGGGAGAGTCTCGAATCATGTCGTCTCGACTGGTTCAGATAGGGCGTGATTGCATGATCTCTTGGGGCGTTCAGATTATGGATACCGACTGGCATTCCCTTTATGTTGATGACAGGCTTATCAACCAGGATGAGGACGTGGTAATCGGCGATCGTGTCTGGATTTGCAGCAATGTAACCGTTTTAAAAGGTTCTGCTATTCCCAATGAAAGCATTATCGCCGCTTCATCGACCATATCAAGCTCATGGAACCAAGAGCGGTGCATTGTCGCAGGGCTTCCGCTCACTATAATCAAAACTGATGCAACGTGGTCGAAAGATCGGCCGCTACCTTAGGCACGCATAGGCTTCCGATGAAAACTCGTATCCGGCTTCAACGTTTGGTAGCGTACAGTTTCTTGCGCACTTTGACAGCGAAATAGCGTCCGGATAGGAAGGAGGGTACGTCCCGCCCCGGTATGGTTCGAGTCGCCTTTGATTCAATCAGACTTGAGGAAGACCATGCCCGAGCCCATCGTAACATCGAGCAAGGAGAGCCTGAAGACCGACCTGCGCGAGCTCGTGAGGAGGATCGTCGAGGCCACCCTGAACGGCCTGCTGGAGGAGGCCGGCGCGCTCGCCGGCTCCGAGCGCTTCGGGCGCGCCGCCGGACGCGAGGCGTACCACGCTGGGCATTACGAACGCAAGCTCGTGACGACCTCCGGGGAGGTGAGATCCGCATGCCCAAGCTCAAGGGCGTACGGTTCGCCACCGCGATCATCGAGCGCCACCGCAGGCGCGAGACGAGCGACGGGGAGGCGATGATTGAGATGTACCTCGCCGGCGCCTCGACCAGGCGGATCGAGGACGTGAGCGAGATGCTCTGGGGATTCAGCGTGTCCGCCGTCACCGTCTCGAACCTCAGCGTCATGGCCATCGCCTCCGTCGTGGAGTGGAGGATCTGCCCGCTCAAGAGGGGCTACCCCTACGTCTACGTGGACGGGATATACCTCAGGAGGTTGTGGGGAGCCTCCTACGAGAACGTGGCGGCGATGGTCGTCATAGGCGCCGACGACGACGGCTACCGCGAGGCCATGGGCGCCGCCGAGTGGGTTCACCGAGTCTTCGGAGCGCTGGCGGGAGTTCCTCTAGTGGCTCAAGTCGCGCGGGCTGCGCGGGGTCCGCATGTTCACGGGTGACAAGGCGGCAGGCATGGTGGGCTCGGCCGCCGAGGTGTTCCCCGACGCGGCGTACCAGCGCCGCGCGGTTCACTTCTACAGGAACGTGCTGGCCAAGGTGCCCAAGTCCAAGAGGCCCCGCGTCGTCGCGATGCCTAGGCGGTCCACGCCATGGAGTCACGGGAGGTGGTGGAGGCCAAGGCGCTCGAGGTGGCCGCCGATCTCGAGGAGGCTAAGCTCAGGGAAGTCGCCAAGGTGGTCAGGGACGGCTGCGCGGAGACCCTGACGTCACCGGGTAACGTACAATTTCTTGCGCACTTTG
>NZ_JAQECM010000015.1:0-39173 GCF_027669965.1 Candidatus Collinsella stercoripullorum
GCGGCCATGCCGGCGCGGTCGGTTCCGGCACGCCCCCGCACGGTCCGCGCGGCGGGGCGGCCGGCAAGCCCTCGCGCGGCGGCCGCGGCTCGGTCATCTCGACCGTCCTGATCGTCGTCGGCGTCGCGCTGCTGCTCGTCGCGGGCGGGCTGTTCGTCTCCGCGCAGCTCGGGTACCGCCAGGCGCAGCAGACCTACGCCGAGCTCCAGCAGTACGCCGTCTCGTCCGATTCCGGCGACGGCGTGCCCGATGTCGACTTCGATGCGCTGGCGGCCATCAACCCCGACATCGTGGGCTGGATCTACATCCCGGACACGGTGGTCAACTACCCCGTCGTCCAGACCGATGACAACACCACCTATCTCGACCTGCTGTTCGACAGGTCGGGCAACGGCTCGGGCACCATCTTCATGGACATGGACGGCACCGCGCCCGGCATGGTCGACCAGCAGACGACCATCTACGGCCACCACATGTACGACGGCTCGATGCTCAAGGTGATCGACAGCACGACCGACCAGGCGGAGTTCGACAAGATCCAGCACGTGTACTACATCACGCGCGATACCACCTACGTGCTCACGCCCCTGCTCACCGCGCAGGTCGAGGACACGTTCGTCGACGCGCGCAAGACCGATTTCACGGGCGAGGGCGAGTCGCTCCAGGGGTATCTGGAGGAGATGCAGACGCTCGCGCGCGCCCAGGCGTCCGACGCGACCGAGCGCATCGGCCAGATCACCGACGACGACCACGTGCTGAGCCTCGTGACCTGCGCCGGCGAGATCATCCCGCGCACGACGCGCGCCGTCATGGTGCTCACCGTGGACGAGGAGGTCGCGCGGCAGTAGCGAGCGCGGGCTGCGCTACACTGATGCGGCGCGCCGGCATGCCGCCCCGGCCGTGCTAGCGGGGAAGCCTGCCCTCGTAGGAGCGCTTGAGCTTCCGCAGCCGATCGAGCCTCTCGGTCGCGGTGCCGTCCAGGCGCGCCGCGACCGAGACCACGAGGGCGTCAACCAGGGCGACGGCGCTGGCCATGGAGTGGTACTCGAGCGGTTCGCCCCGGTATGCCAGCAGCTCGATGTCGGCGCGGGCGTCCGTGCCCCGATGCGACCTGCTGCTGAACAGGATGGATGTCGCACCAACCGAGCGGGCGTGCTCGATGATTACGCTGCTCTCGGTCGGTATCCGCGAGAACCCGAACGTTACGACGGCGGATTCGGGGCAGGCGTGCACCAGGCCCTCGAATAGCTCGGACCCGCCGGCTGGCAGCATCTCCACGCGCAGGCCGAAGCGGGCGAGACGGAATCGCAGCAGCTCCGCGCAGGCGCGGGCGGCGCCCTTGCCGTGTATCAGCACGAGCTGCGCCCCGGCGAGCGCTTCCACCGCATGCGCGAACTCCTCGGGGTCCACGCGCTCCGCTGTGACATCGAGATAGCCCTGCTGCCGCTTCAGGAACGAGACGGGCGAGGAGGGGCTGTTACCGATGCTCGCGGCCAGCTTCTCGGCGGGCCCGAGCGTCCCTGCGGCGATCGCCCCCTTGAGCTCCTTGAAATCGCGGAACCCGGCATGGCGCGCGAAGCGCGACACCGTCGCATCGGAGACGCCCAGGCGCTCGGCGAGCTGCTGGATGGGCATGACCAGGAACTCGGTCGGATTGGACGAGATGAAGTCGATGATGGTGTGCTCCGCCTGCGTGTAGGTGACGCCTTGTTTGAAGAGCGATGCGGGTACCATGGGTTCCTCTCATATGCGGGAGGGGTGCGGCGCCGGATGCCGCCGGGTGCCGCACCCCGCCGGGTGAATCGGGTGTCACGCTGCCGGTCCGGCCAAGATGGTCTGGACGTAGCTGCCGCCCAGACGGTCTATCTCCTTGAGCGCCCGCTTGAGCGTCGCCGCGGCCGTCACGCGGAACTCGAGGTCGTCCGCAAGGGCGATCTGATAGCTCCGCCGGTGCACCTGTTCGAACAGCTCGTCGAACGTGGTGCACGACCGCTTCATGCGCGTGACGACGCATCCGTACTGGAACGCCTGATGCGTATCGGAGCCCGACACGACGGGGACGCCGCCCAGGCGCTCGGCGAACGCGTAGGTGCGCTCGACGGTCCGCGTGCGGTCGCGACTCAGGTCCTTGCCGTTCAGGTCCACGAACTCGAAGCGCTTCAGCTGGCTGCCGGCGAGCTCGGGGATGCGCCCCGGCGCGCGGAACGGATGGGCGGCGCCGAAGTGGAGGCCGCGGCGCTCGACCTCGTCGGCGAGGCGGTCGAATGGCAGGAAGCTCCTCTTGTCCTTGTTCGGTTCGAGCGCGCCGTTGAAGTCGAGGATATCTTCCATGGGGCCGAGCACCAGGGTGTGGCCGCTTTCGGCGATATCCACCTCCATGCCCGGGAACACGAGCAGCCCGTCGACGTCGAACGCGTCCCCCGTCCGCGGATAGCGCGCCGAGATGTCGGCGTAGACCTGGTGGAAGCCCTGCGTGTTGAAGTGCTCGGTCAGGCAGATCGCGTCCAGGCCGGCGCGCTTGGCCGCGTCGAACAGCCAATCGGTGTAGTCCGGGGAGAAGGCAAGGTACTTCGCGAGCTTGCCGTGGGTATGAAAGTCTATGTTCACGAGAGGGCCTCCAGGATTCCGGGCGCCGCGAAGCACAGGGCGACCCATGCGGCGCTCAGGGCCGCGAAGGCGGCTTCCCGGTGCCCGGCGCGCAGCGATGACAGCTTGAGTTTGAGCACCTTCTTATCGGTCGCCGCATAGCGGTACCCCTTGAGCTCGAGGGCCTCGACCGTGGTGCGCGAGCGCTTGGCGGTGTTGAGCATCAGCGGGTAGAAGGATTGCACGATGGTCTTGATCTGGTAGACGATCCAGCGGACCTTGCCCGCGAGCGTGACATGCTCCGGCGCGCGCCCGCGAAGGCGGTAGGAGAGCAGGATGTTCTGCAGCTCCTCCATGAGGATCGGCAGGATCCGGTAGGCGAAGCCGATGGAGAACGACAAGCGCTCGGGGCAGCCGAACCACAGCAGGCCGTTCGAGAGCTTGTCGGGATCGAGGCCGGAGAACACCGTGATGCTCGCAAGTGAGACGGTGGCGACCTTGAGGGTCAGCACGAGCAGCGGCGCGACGGTCGAGAGGTCGCCGCCGAAGAAGAGCGATGCGACGAACAGGTATCCGGTCTGCGAGAACACGCCGAGCGCGAAGATGAGCAGCACGAGCGGCGCCACCCGCGCGATCCGCGTGGTGACGGCGGTGAGGATGAACATGCCCAGCAGGATGGCGATGTCGTCCAGGAACCATGGGACCAGGGCGAAGAACAGGTACCACAGCAGCAGGACGCGCGGGTCGAGCACGGCGATGGGCGTGTCGTCGTTGCCGTAGGCGTTCTTGAGGACCTGGTCGCGCAGGAAATCGATGGACACCTTGTCCATCACGTTCTCGGAGAGCTTCTCGATCATCGTTCCCCATCTCCTTTCTCGGACGGGTTTCCGGAGGGGTGCCGGCGGACGGCCGCATCCGCGTCGCAGGGTGCGGCGGCGGGTGCCTCACGGCCCCCGGTCGCCGCGCGCCAGGCGGGGAAACCGCGCAGGAAATCCTCCAGCGTGTAGCACGCCGCCCCGCAGTCGAGCGCCTGGCCCATCTCGAAGATCTCGGGTGGACGGATGCCCGAGCGCTCGACGACCTCGGCGTCCATGAATATCTCGTCGGGCGTCCCGTCTCCGATGACCTCGCCGTCGCACAGCACGATGACGCGGTCTGCGAACTGGCAGACGAGCTCCATGTCGTGCGTGGCGATGATCACGGTGTCCGTCACGCCGCGCAGCTCCCCCACGAGCCTCACGATCTCCTGGCGCGTGCCGATGTCGAGGTTGGCGGTCGGTTCGTCGAGCAGCAGGATGGCGGGGTCGAGCGCGATGCCGATCGCCAGCGATGCGCGGCGCATCTGCCCTCCGGACATCAGGCGGCCGTCCTGGTCGGCGAGGTCGCGCAGACGGAAGCGCTCGAGCAGCTCCTCGGCGCGCTCGGCGGCATCGGGAACGCCGCGGGCGCGCATGGCGAACTCGATGTCGGCGCGGATGGAGTCCTTGATGAACATCTGCTCGGGGTTCTGGTACACGAGCGACACCTTGTCGGACAGCTCGTCGGGGCCGAGGGCCCGCGTGGACTCGCCCTCCAGCAGCACCTCGCCTTCCTGCGGCTTGATGAGGCCGCACATGAGCTTCATGAGCGTCGACTTGCCCGCGCCGTTGGAGCCCACGAGCGCGACCTTCTCTCCCGGCAGGATGTCGAGGTCCAGCCCGTCGAAGACCCGACGGGGCGCCCCTTTCACGCTCCGATAGCCCACGCCCACATCGCGGAATGAGACTTCGGGCATCGCGTCCGCCAAGGTTCCGCCGTCCGGTGCGCTCTCGGTGGCGAGCGGGATGAAGGGGATTCCCGAGAAGGCCGCGAAGCCCTCCTCGACGGTCGTGGGCAGCGGCGCATGCGGGGGAAGCGCTCCCGCGCGCTTGAGCTCTCTGCCCGCGAGTGCGATCTGGGGCGGGTGCACGTCGCTTCCCTCGAGGTCGTCGATGCGTTGGAGCGCCTCGTGGGCGGGCAGCGTCCAGGTGATGGCGCCGTCGTGCATGAGCGCGGCGGACGTGCAGTAATCCGCGATGAAGTCGGTGTGATGCTCGATGACGATGATCGTCTTGCCGTGGTTCTCGTTGAGCTCGCGCAGCACCTCGTAGGTCTGCCGCGCATGGTATGGGTCGAGCTGCGCCACCGGCTCGTCGAGCACGATGACATCGGGGCCCAGCGCGATGGCCCCGGCGAGCGCCAGCAGGTGCTTCTGACCGCCGGACAGCTGCCAGATGTAGGAGCCCGCGCGGTCGGCGAGCCCGCACAGCTCCAGAGCGCGCATGCCGCGCTCCAAGTAGTCGTCGCACGCGTAGTTGAGGCAGGCGAACGACGCCTCGTCGATGACCGTGGGACGGACCAGCTGGTTCTCGAAATCCTGGTACACGTATCCGATGCGCCGGGCAAGTCCGCCGACATCGGCCGTCGCGGCGTCCATGCCGCACACCTCGACGGACCCGGTCAGGTCCCCGACGATGAAGTGCGGAATCAGTCCGTTCATCGTCTTGCATAGGGTGGATTTCCCGCAGCCGTTGGCGCCCATGATCGCGAGGAAATCGCCCTCCGGCACGTCGAGGTCGACATGCCGGAGGGTCGGGGCCGCTGCTCCGGGATAGGTGAAGGTGACGTCTCTCAGGGTTACAGCAGGCACGGCGCCTCCTCTATGCGCGACGCAGCTGCGCGGTGCGGTATGCCCAGAAGGCGGCGACGACGGCGATGACCGCCGCAACGGCGATCCCGGCGAATAGGGCCGTTTGGCTTTCCGCCCAGTCCGCCTCCCATTCGATGATCGACAGGCCCGCCTTCGATACGCAGGCGACCACGATGGCGACGATGAATCCCGCAGCGGACCAGCCGATCACGCGGCCGCTCACCGAGGGCGCGGCGGTGTCGGCGCTGCGGGGCTTGCATCCCAGCAGCGGCTCGATCTTCCCATACAGGCGCGGCACGAGGAACACGGTGGGCAGCAGGCAGAACAGGATGCCGGAGAACAGCAGGTCGTTGGCGAAGGCGAAGCCCTCGGTGGCGAAGACGGACTCGGGCAGGCCGGCGACGGCCTCGAAGTCCTCGACGGCGACCTGAACCTTGACGATGTCGACGACCGCGCTCATGGCGAGCTGGATCGCCGGGCCGCTGATGGCGGCGATTGCGACCTGCTTGGTGCTCTTGGGGTCGCGCACCATGAGGCCGGCGATGTACACGGCGATGGTGACGGTCAGGAACTTCTCGAGCTCGCCGAGGCCGCCGAACTGACCGAGCATGATCTCCGAGAACACGAGCTCTCCCGTCGCAGCGCCCAAGGCGGCGGAGAGCGGGTCGAAGAGCATGGCGAGCGTCAGCGGGATGAACAGGAAGAACTCGACGGAAAGCTCGACGATGCCGATCTGGACCGATGGGATGAGCTCGGAGATGAGCGTGGCCAGACCGTACAGCGACATGGACAGCACGAACACCATGAGCTTCTGTGACTGCGTGGCGCCGTGCTCGGCGATAGTGGACATAGCGGTTTCCCCTCTCTCGTGTTCGTTCTCTGTGCCGGCACGAGAAAGCATAGGGTTCTACCTGCTAAAATGTATAAGCGCTCCGTAAGATGAAAATAAGCTTTCATAGCCGGTCGAGATGAAAAAAATAAGCCTGCCGCAGCTACCGGGCCTCGGGACATGGGATGCGCCGTGCAAATCGGGGGAGACGGCACCCTTACGCGCCCCTTACAAAGGACCCGTCGAACGAGGGGCGCCCGGCTGGGCGCGGGCGGACCCGCCGTCGAGAAGACGGGTACAATGGCCCTGCGATAACGGCCCGCCCGCGTTCGAAGGATGCTGGGCGATCCCGGGGACGGGAGCACGGTAAAGGAGCGCTGGCATATGGCACAGCAGATGCCCTCGATCGACGCATGGCTCGCCGAGGCGAAGGCCGACCCCGGCTTCCGCGGGTGCGGCATGTACCTCGTCCACAACGGCACGGTGCGCGAGACGCCCAAGGCGGAGGTGCGCGGCGTCGAGACCGACGGCGTGCGTCCCGGCGGAAAGGTCGACGGCATGACCTTCGCCTACGACCGCGCGCGGGTGGATGCGGCCGTCGAGGCGGCGCGCTCGCTCCCGGGCATCGGATACGTGCGCGTCTGGCTCAACGAGGGGGAGCTCGCGGTGGGTGACGACATCATGCTCGTGCTCATCGGCGGCGACATCCGCCCGCACGTGATCGACGCCCTGCAGCAGCTCGTCGGCACGATCAAGAACGAGTGCGTCTCTGAGGTCGAGCACGGCGCGTAGCGGCGCCCGCCTTCCGAGTCCGCCCGTCCGCCTCGGTGGCAGACGGGCGGACTCGCGCTTTCCGCCCGTCGCGCCCGGGGCGGCGCCCCTACGCGTTGCCCGTCAGCGAGCCGGCGGCGTCCTCGTCCAGACGGCTCGAGGTGTCGGGGTTGATCGTCATGCTCTGGAAGCGATGGGCCATGTACTCGTTGTCGAAGTGCTCGGCGTAGAACTCCTCGACCGGAGAGCTCGGGGCGATATCGCTCACCCGCTCGAACCAGCAGTCGAGCGACTGCAGCGTCATGACCGCGTTGACGAGCATCAGGACCGCCATGACCGAGGTGAGCGAGTAGCGCAGCTTCCATGGGATCAGGTTGATGAGGGCGAGCAGGCGCGGCAGCAGCAGCCTGATCCACACGAGCCCCAGGATGCCCCAGATGCCGGCGAACATCGTCGAGGTGCGGCCCCCGCACAGCGCGGCGACGGGGTCGGGGATGACGCCGAAGAGCATCGACCCCGTGTAGTCCCATGCCACGGCGCCGAACGCCGTCTGCATGAACCAGCTCACCGCGAACTCGAAGGCGCCGCCGATCACCGCGCTGACCAGGAAGATCAGAACGGGGCTGCGGCGGTAGAAGCGGTTGAGCGCCACGGTCATGAGCACCGCGCCCACGCCGTAGATGGGGGAGAACGGGCCGAACAGCAGCCCCGCGCGGTCCTGGTAGACGCCGGGGTCGACGACGGTCATGTGCCAGATGATCTCGAGCACGAGGCCGAGCACGCTGCAGACCATGAACACCCAGAACAGGTTGAAGAAGTTGAGCTTGATATAGCCCTCGCCCGTCTCGTCGCGGCCGAGCATGCCCTCCTCCGCGGCCCGGCGGTCGTCGAGCACGCGCAGGCGGGCCTGCAGCCCGCGCTCATCGCGCAGGGTCGGGTCGATGGTGACGGAGATGACCGTGAGGATGACGAGCTGGGCGGCGGGCTGGATCAGGTGGTAGCCGATGCCGTTGAGCATCACGTTGACGATCAGCTGGGCGATGGTGATGGCGATGAGGATCTCCGACCACAGCGCGGCGTTGCGGCGGCGGTCCTTGAGCAGCGAGCGGCCGAACCGGATCAGCAGCACGGAGGCGACGAGCGAGAGCAGCACGTTGACGACGGTCACGGTGACGGTGACGGTCGGGTCGGCGGCGATGCTCAAGCGGTCGGGCGAGGCGATGAGCGCGAGCGCGACGATGGCGATGAGCAGGGCGATGATGGGCAGGGTGATGATGCCGTCGGCGATGCACAGCACGCCGTAGACCTTGAGGTAGCGGGGGATCTTCTTCCTCTGTTCGGGGGTCGGGGTGTCGGGGTCGAGGTCGTTGCCGGGGAGGTCGTAGTCGATCGCGGGGGTGCTGGAGGGTGTGCTCACGTGCGCTCCTTACTGGTTGTATGTGCCGCAGATGATACCCCAAGCTGCGCATTTTAACGGGGCACCCGCCAGCGGGGCGGGTCCCGTGCGGGCACCGGCCGCCGTGGAGGGGCCGGCCGCGTACCCCGTTTCGCCCCTTTGCCACCGCGTGTCTCCGGAGGACTCCACCCGGGCGCAGCGTCCCATGGGATTTTTCTAGCAAATTCAAGTTTTGTCGAAACAATTTCGGTTCCCGCGCTATCCTGAGGAAAACATGTGCGAGACGCATGTGCATGTTGAGCGCGCGGCACCAGCAACCTGCCGCGCGCTCTTTTTTTGGGTAATTCGGGGACGGGGTCGTTTTGGGTCATTTCAGCTCATCCGCCCGCCCCGCGCTACCCGCATCCGCCCGGGCCGCGCGGCCTGTACCTCGCCCCGCCCTGCATCCACCCGCGTTATCCCGCCTCGCCGCCTGCCCCGCGCTTCGCCTCCGCGTCCCGGTCGCACCCATCCCCGCCCCGCTTCGTGAACTCTGCGCGTCATCGCCCGGCGAGGCGCCTCCGCGGTCGGGCGGATGCCATAATGTGCGAGTACGTTACGAGCATATCGAGGGGAACGTATGACTCAGCTTACCTGCCGCGCCGTCCAGGCCGCGCCGGACGATCTCGACCGCGACGAGCTTCACGAGGAGTGCGGCGTCTTCGGCGTGTGGGCTCCCGAGCGCGACGTCGCGCGCATCACCTACTTCGGCCTGAAGGCCCTGCAGCACCGCGGCCAGGAGTCCGCGGGGATCGCGGTGGGCGACGGCGGCACGGTCATGGTCCGCAAGGACCTCGGCCTCATCGACCAGGTCTTCTCAGACGCCGATCTCTCCACGCTGACCGGCCAGCTCGCCGTGGGGCACGTGCGCTACGGCACCGCGGGCGCCAAGAGCTGGGAGGCCGCCCAGCCCCACCTCTCCACCATCAACGACGTCATCATCGCGCTCGCGCACAACGGCACGCTCGTGAACACCGACGACCTGCGCCGCCAGCTCATCGAACTGGGCGTCCCGTTCCTGTCCAACTCGGACTCCGAGGTCGCCGCCAAGCTCATCGGCTACTTCACCCAGCGCACGCACCATCTGCGCGAGGGCATCCGCAAGACGATGGAGCTCGTCCGCGGCGGCTACGCCATGGCGCTCATCAACGAGCAGGCGCTCTACGCGTTCCGCGACCCCGCGGGGATCAGGCCGCTCGTCCTCGGGCGCCTGGCGGACGCGGGCCCCGACCGGCTCGACCGCGCCGCGATGGCGGCCCTCCCCGGCCAGCGACGGGAGGAGGCCGGGTCCGCAGCCGACGGGGCGACGGGGGATGCGGCCGCGTCCGCCGTGCGCGCCGCGGGCTGGGTCGTCGCCTCGGAGACCTGCGCCCTCGACATCGTCGGCGCCGAGTACGTGCGCGACATCCGCCCCGGCGAGATCCTGCGCATCTCCGCCGAGGGCCTCGTGTCCGAGCAGGGTGTGCCCGCCGCCCCGGAGACCGCCGAGTGCATCTTCGAGCAGGTCTACTTCGCCCGACCGGACTCGCTCATGGGCGGCAAGTCGGTCTACGCCTGCCGCTACGACATGGGGCGCCGCCTGGCGCAGGAGTCCCCGGTCGAGGCCGACATGGTCATCGGCGTGCCGGACTCCGGCATGCCGCCCGCGGAGGGCTTCGCCCGCGAGAGCGGCATCCCCTTCGGCGAGGGGCTCATCAAGAACCGCTACGTGGCGCGCACCTTCATCGCGCCCACACAGGAGCTGCGCGCCATGGGCGTGCGCATGAAGCTCAACCCGCTGCGCGACAACATCGCCGGCAAGCGCCTCGTGGTCATCGACGACTCGATCGTGCGCGGCACCACCATGGTCCAGCTCGTCAAGATGCTGCGCGACGCCGGCGCCTCAGAGGTGCACGTGCGCATCAACAGCCCCGAGGTGGTGTGGCCGTGCTTCTACGGCATCGACACCGACGTCCAGGCCCAGCTCATCAGCGCCAACAAGTCGGTCGAGGAGACCCGCGCGTTCATCGGGGCCGATTCGCTCGCCTTCCTGTCGGTGCAGGGCCTGCTCGCCTGCGTGCCGCCGTGCGGCGGGTGCGCGGACGGGCGCGACGGCGAGCCGGCGCGCGGCTACTGCACGGCGTGCTTCACGGGCGTGTACCCGGTGGCGATCCCCGAGAGCTTCGGACGCGACAAGTTCATGCCCGGCTACGACCCCTGCAACCTCACTGAGAGCCCGGTGCTCCCGCGTGACGTCGTGGTCGAGAAGGACCGGGACCACAGCTGGGAGGCCGCCCATCCGCAGGCGTAGCCCCGCCGCGCGGGCGCCGTCTGCGACACCCCGCCCGGCTTGCGATGGCACCGCCGGCAACCTGCTATGATGGGTGCAGCCTACACCTTCTTGGAAAGGATCCGCATGAGCGAGACACCCAAGCATGTGACCTACGAGGACGCCGGCGTCGACACCGCCGAGGGCGGCCGCGCGGTCGACGCCATCAAGCAGATGGTCGCTGAGACCAACCGGCCCGAGGTCATCGGCGGGATCGGCGGCTTCGGCGGCCTGTTCTCCGCCGCCGCGCTGAAGGACATGGAGGACCCGGTCCTCATCTCGGGCACGGACGGCGTGGGCACCAAGCTCGTGCTCGCCCAGATCCTCGACCGGCACGAGACGGTCGGCCAGGACCTCGTCGCCATGTGCGTGAACGACATCCTCGCCTCCGGCGCCGAGCCGCTGTTCTTCTTGGACTACATCGCCATCGGGCATATCGAGGCCGAGCACATGGCCAAGATCGTGCGCGGCGTGGCCGACGGCTGCAAGCTCGCGGGCTGCGCGCTCATCGGCGGCGAGATGGCTGAGCACCCCGGTGTCATGCGCCCGGACGACTACGACCTCGCGGGCTTCACCGTCGGCGTCGTCGACCGGCCCAAGATGCTCGACCCCGCCTCCGTGCGCGAGGGCGACGTCATCATCGGCCTGCCGAGCACCGGCGTGCACTCCAACGGCTACTCGCTCGTGCGCCGCGTCATCGGCGTGGACGGGATCGTCCCCGGCACGCCGGAGGCGGCCGCCAAGAAGGCGGAGCTCGAGTCCATCGAGGTCGCGCCCGGCCTCTCCCTCGCCGACGCCCTGCTCGCCCCCACGCGCATATACGTGAAGCCCGTCCTCGAGCTGCTGCGCGGCGAGGCCGGCTCGAAGGTCCATGCGATTGCCCATATCACGGGCGGCGGCATCACGGAGAACCTCGACCGCGCCCTGCCCAAGGACATCGACGCGCTGGTCGAGCGCGACGGCGGCAAGATGGGTTGGGACGTGCCGCCGGTCATCACCTACATCGCCGAGCACGCGGCCCTCGAGCCCGACGAGGCCTGCAAGACCTTCAACATGGGCGTCGGCCTGATGCTCATCGTGGCGCCCGAGGACGAGGCCGCCGTGACGGGCGCCCTCGAGGCGCTGGGCGAGAAGCCGTTCCGCGTGGGCTCCTGCGTGCCCGGCACCGGCAAGGTGGTGTACGCCGATGAGCGGTAGCGAGGAGTATCGCCGGCTGGTCGAGGAGGCCGGCCTGCCGCCCGAGGCGCTGCCGAGCGACGCGTTCTTCACCGCGAACGTCGACTCCGAGCTCGCCCGCGCCAAGGCCGAGCAGCGGGCCGCCGCATCCGCCGGCGTCCCCGAGGGCATCGAGGCCGCCCTCGCCGAGTCCGCCGACCGCGCCGAGGCGCGAAAGGAGGCCGCCCGCATCATCGGGGAGCTCCGTGCGGAGGGTTCCTGGTCCGGCCTGCCCTCCACCCTCGCGGGGGTCCCGGCGGGCCTCATGGACAGCAACCAGCTGCAGGAGCACATCGCCGGCATCCGCTCCGAGGGCTGCGGCGACCCGCTGCCCATCGGCGTGCTGATCTCCGGCTCGGGCACCAACCTGCAGGCGCTGATCGACCGCATCGCCGACGGCAGCCTGAACGCGGAGATCAAGCTCGTGGTGGCGAGCCGCCCCTCCGCGAAGGGCCTGGCGCGCGCCGAGGCCGCGGGGATCCAGACCCTCACGCTCTCCAAGGAGATCTACGCCGACCCGATCCAGGCGGACGAGATCATCGCGAGCGAGCTGTACCGCGCCGGCGTCGCCTACGTCATCATGGCGGGCTACATGCGCAAGGTGCATGCCCCGCTGCTGGCGACCTTCCCCGACCGCATCGTCAACCTGCATCCAGCGCTGCTGCCGAGCTTCCCGGGGGCGCATGCGATCGACGACGCCTTCCGGCGCGGCGTCAAGGTGACGGGCGTGACGGTGCATTTCGCCAACGCGGCCTACGACGCGGGCCCCATCATCGCGCAGCGCGCGCTGCCGGTGGAGGAGGGCTGGGACGTCGAGGTGCTCGAGGCCCATATCCACGAGATCGAGCACGAGCTGTACCCCCATGTGGTCCAGCTGCTCGCCGACGGCCGCGTGCAGGTGCGCGAGGACCGCACGGTCGCCATCTCCTAGGTCCGGGCCCTTCCGGGCACGGGTCAGCCTATCGCGTCGATCGGGGCCGGTCCTTCGGGGCCGGCCCCGTCTTCATGCCGGCGCGGGCGGGCGCCGGCGGGGGCGGCGTCGGCGCGGGCGGGCGCGGGCGATGGGCTGAAACGACCCCGTCCCCAAATTGCATGCCGGCGCGGGCGACGGGCGGGCGCGGGCGATGGGCTGAAACGACCCCGTCCCCAAATTACCCGTCCCCAACCAACCCATCACCTTGACTGGTATCGGATTGAGAAGACCACATCGCCGCTGGTAGACTGCGGTATATGGGTCGCATGCCGCCCAGCGGCGATGGGGGAACGTTTACGGAAAGGCCGGTTTCGGGGCCTGTTCCGCCCGTTTTGAATCACCCCTCGTCATGCGGGTCCCTCGACGGGTCCGGCCCGGGACCCCCGGGTGTCTCAAACCCTTCTGAGCTGGGTGTTCGTGGGGACGGTAGCTGGTATCGTGCATGTATAACCAGCTATGATGAATATATCATCAAGAAATATCAATAACCGCGTATATTCAAACGACCCCGGGTGTGCTTCTCTACCGATATAGTTTCTAGGATTATGTTCCGCCGGACGAAGAGCGGCCCCGTCCTGTGTCCCGCAGGCAACGGGCGCCGTCGCCCGCATCCCACGCGGACGGGCAGGGTCCGGCAGAGAGAACGGGGAGGATCATGGAAAACGAACACCGAGGCTGCTGGCGCTGTTCGGCGCGCTGCTGGTCCTTGCGGCCTTCGCGGCGGCGCCGGCGCGCGCCTGGGCCGCGACGAACCTCGCCGCGGGCAAGCCCGTGACGGCGAGCGCCGCGCACGGCGCGATGCCGGCGAGCAACCTCACGGAACGACCGGGCATCGCGCTGGTCCACGGAATTGCCCCCTCCGCAGTGGGCCTACGTCGATCTGGGCTCGTCCCAGCAGATGGACCGCTTCAGCGTCATCTGGGAATCCGACAACGTCTACGCGTCGAGCTTCGACATCTACGTGTCGGACAGCACCGAGGACTGGGGCGACCCCGTCGCCTCCGTGTCCGATAACGCGCAGCGCGCCTCGACGGTCGAGCTCGACGAGCCGGTCGCCGGCCGCTACGTCCGCCTCTCGGTCACCGCGATGCACGGGTGCCCGAGTGTGTCGGCCTGCGACTTCAGCATCTCGCTCGGTTCCGACGAGACGCCCGCGGACCCGACCGAGAACGTCGCGCTCGGCATGACCGGCGCCGCCGATTCCACCGAGGCCGCGTCCCTCGGCGCGGGCAACGCGTTCGACGGGGACACGTCGAGTAAAAGCTCGCGCTGGGCCTCCGCCGTGGACGCCACGGAGAGCGAGCCCGGCGGCCCGCACTGGATCTACGTCGACCTCAGGCAGATGCGCGACGTCAAGACGGTCCGCGTCTTCTGGGAGATGCGCAAGGCGAACGGCTACCGCATCGATATCGCGTCCGACGGCGCGGACCCCGCCGCGGACAGCTCGGACTGGCAGACGGTCTACGAGAACGACGGCCGTCCCGCCTCGACCACCGACACCATCTCGCTGGACCAGGTGCACCAGGCTCGCTACGTGCGCCTCTACATCGAGCAGAACACCTTTGACGACCCCGGCGGCGGCACCCCGTGGGGCAACATCTCGATCTACGAGATGGAGGTCTACGGCGGCGCGCCCGCCATGGGCATCGGCGACGTCGCGAACATGATCTCGGTCGCGGCGCCCAGTGCGGAGGACACCAAGCTCTCCGTCACCCTGCCCGAGGTCGAGGGCTATACGGTCGAGT
Source organism: Candidatus Collinsella stercoripullorum (assembly GCF_027669965.1). NCBI lineage: Bacteria > Bacillati > Actinomycetota > Coriobacteriia > Coriobacteriales > Coriobacteriaceae > Collinsella > Candidatus Collinsella stercoripullorum. Next base: position 14,531 of record NZ_JAQECM010000015.1, read on the forward strand.
ACCGCGGAACCGATCTCGAGCAGATCGTTGACGCGGAGCTGAACATCAACCGCCCGCTCATCGACAAGGAGGTCAAGCTGGCGTTCAAGGTGACCGAGGATGCGACGGGCAAGTACGTCCTCACCGAGGTCCCCGTCACCGTTCCCGGCCGCCAGCAGGCCAACACCGGCAACGCGGCGCCCGTGATCCTGCCCGAGCTCTCCGAGTGGGCGGGCGGCTCCGGCGTCTTCGACATCACCGGGCAGACCTCCGTCTACTACACCGACGCCTCCCTCGCGAACGTGGTCGAGCGCTTCGCCGCCGACCTCTCCGAGGTGCTCGGCTTCGAGATCTCCGCGGTGCAGGGCGAAGGCGACGGCATCGTCTTCACGACGAGCACCGACCCCGCCGTCGTGGCGCTCGGCGAGGAGGGCTACACGCTCTCCGTCACCGGCTCGCGCGTGACGGTGACCGCGCCGACCTCGGATGACTGGGACGCCACGACGGGCGCCAACTGGGGCGCCCAGACGCTGCTGCAGGCCGCCGAGCAGGGCGATGGCTCCCTGCCCCAGGGCGAGGCGCGCGACTACCCGCTCTACAAGGTGCGCGGCATCATCCTCGACGTGGGCCGCAAGACCTTCACGATGGACTGGCTGAACCAGCTGGTGCGCCAGATGGCCTACTACAAGCTGAACGACCTCAACATCCATCTGAACGACAACTACATCCCCATCGAGCAGTACGTCGCCGACGGCATCGACCCGGCCGACCTCGAGAAGGGCGCGTACTCGGGCTTCCGCCTGGAGTCGGACATCACCGAGGGCGACACCTTCACCTTCGGCGGCGTCGAGCACACCGCTCGCACCGATCTCACGAGCACCGACCTCTTCTACACGAAGGCGGAGTTCCGCGAGTTCATCGACTCCTTCGCCGAGTTCGGCGTGAACATCTCCCCCGAGATCGACACCCCGGCGCACTCGCTCGCGCTCACCAAGGTCTTCCCGGATCTCTCCTACGGCGTGATGCGGCACCGCAACCGCGACCACCTCGACATCATCAACCAGTACGACCAGGTCGTCGACATGGTGAAGACCATCTGGGACGAGTACACGGTCGGCGACGACGCCGCCTTCTCCGGGGCGCGCTACATCAACATCGGCGCGGACGAGTTCAACGTCAGCGGCACGGGCGATCACGACACGGGCAACGCGCTGAGCACCGGCGAGGCCTACCGCAGGTTCGTGAACGACCTCTCCAACTACATGCTCGACGAGGGCTACACCCCGCGCGTGTGGGGCAGCCTGTCCAACTACAGCGGCGACAACTCGATCATCGAGCACCCCGAGCTCGCCCAGGTGCTGCTGTGGAACTCCGGCTACGCCCACATGGACGAGATGTACGACATGGGCTACCAGCTCATCTTCTGCGATGACGGCCAGTACTACATCGTTCCGGGCGCGACCTACTACTACGATTACCTGTCGCCGAGCATCATGTACAACTCGGCCATCAACGTGCAGGGGTCCACGACCGTCCCCGCCGGCGACCCCCAGATGGTCGGCGGCATGTACGCCGCGTGGAACGACATGATCGACCGCAACGAGATCGGCATGTCGGAGTACGACATCTACGACCGCCTCTACCAGTCCATGGGGCTCTACGGCGCCAAGCTGTGGGGCAAGCCCGCCGGCGCCATGAGCCTCGAGGCCGCGCAGCGCGTCATGGACGACCTCGGCGTCGCCCCCGGAACCAACCAGGCCTACGCTGCCTCCGCGAACGACGAGGGGACCTATCTCCAGCTCACGATGGATGACGAGGCCGACGCCTCGGGCAACGGCCGCGGTATCGGCGAGCTCGGGAACGCCTCGCTCGAGGACCTCGGCTACACGGGCGCCCTCAAGCTGAACGGCGGGGCGAGCTACGCCGAGATCGAGGGCATCGAGACCCTCGGCCTGGGCTCCGACCTGCGCGCGAAGGTCATGCGCACCTCCGCCTCCGCCGAGGACCAGGTCCTGTTCGAGTCCCCGTACGGCCAGATCAAGGCCGTCCAGGGCGCGACCGGCAAGGTGGGCATCTCGCGCGAGGGGTACGACTACAGCTTCGACTACACCCTCCCCGTGAACGAGTGGGTCGAGCTCGAGTTCAAGAACACCAAGGACTCCACCTCCCTGTTCGTCGACGGCGAGCTGGTGCAGACCATCGGCACCGGGACGCGCGGCCAGCTGCACGGGACCTGCATGTTCCCGCTGGCGCGCATCGGCTCGGAGTCCGAGGCGTTCGAGGGGTATGTGACGGACGTCGTCGCGACCTCCTCGGCTGACGTCTCGACCACGGAGTACGCTTCGACCGCCGTACTGCTGCGCGCCGTCTGCGCCGCCGCGGCCGTGTCCGCCGAACACGAGATCGCGGGCATCGACGCGCTCGTCGAGCAGGCTTCCCAGCTCATGGACCAGGTCGCGCCCGACGGCGACGCCGTGGCGGCCCTGACCTCCCAGATCGAGGGGGCCGTCGCCTCCGTCGACTTCGAGCAGGCCGACTACGGCCGCGTCGACGCCCTGCTGTCGCTCCTCCCCTCGGATGAGCAGCTCGACTCCCTGTTCACCCCGGATTCGGTCGAGTCGCTGCGCCGCGCCGTGTCCGCCATCCGCCGCGGGCTGCCCGCCGGCATGCAGGATGTCGTCGACGGCTACGAAGCGACGCTCTCCGCCGCCCTCGCCGGCTTGGAGCCGACCGAGGCGCGCGACCCGGCCCTCATCGACCCCGCGCTCCTGAAGGCCGACGCCTGCTCCCAGCAGGCGGAGAGCGGCAAGGAGGGGCCCGCGGCCAACGTGCTCGACGGGGACACCTCGACGATGTGGCACACGACCTGGACGGGCGACGGGCATGCGGAGCACTGGATCTCGCTTACGCGCGCCGACGGGGCCGCCATGTCGGTTTCCGGGCAGCAGTACACCCCGCGCCAGTCCGGCAGCAACGGCATCATCACCGGCTACCAGGTCCAGGTCAAAGCGACCGCCGACAGCGATTGGAAGACGGTCGCGGAGGGCACCTGGACGTCCAACGCCCAGGTCAAGAAGGTCGAGTTCGATGCGGTCGAGTTCGTCGCGGTGAGGCTGTACGCCACGGCCTCCGCGAGCGACACCGCCGTGACCTTCGGGTCGGCTGCGGAGATCCGCCTGGTCGACGGCTCCGCCGCCGCCGACATCGACGGCCTGCGGGCGATCGTCGACGCCGCGGCGAAGATCTCCAACGACGACGGCCGCTACACGCCCGACAGCTGGCAGGCGCTGCAGGACGCCATCGCGGCGGCGCGCACGCTGCTCGAGTCCGAGGCGCCCGACGCGTCCGAGGTCGAGCAGGCGAAGAAGGACGTGCTCGACGCGCAGACGAGCCTGGTGCTCGCTGTGGCGGAGCCCGAGCCCGAGACCTACACGGTCACCTTCATCGACCGCATCCCGGGCACCGAGGACACGGTCCTCACCGTCGAGGCCGGCTCCAAGCTCGCCGAGCCCGCCGAGCCCGTGCTCGAGGGCTGGGTCTTCGGCGGCTGGTACGTCGACGGCTGGGAGGGCGGTTTCACCCGGCGCTGGGATTTCGAGACCGACACGGTGACCTCGGACCTGACGCTGACCGTGCAGTGGACCGCCGCGGGCGGCGGCTCGGGCGAGACCGACCCGGGCGAGTCCGACCCCGGTGCGACGACGCCGGAGGAGCCGCCGGCGAAGCCCGGCGACGGCACCGGCTCGCAGGGGTCCATCCCCCAGACGGGTGACAACATGCCGGCGATCGTCATCGGCGTCGCGGTGGCAGCGGTGGTGCTGATCGTCGCGGGCGTCGTGGTGAGCCGCAGGAAGCGCGGGTAGCGCACCCGGCGCGACGGCACAGGCCATGCGATGCGGGGCCGGTCCTTCGGGGCCGGCCCCTTTCCATGCCGCGGCGGGCGCGGGGCTCGGCCGTGCAGCGGGCGCGGGTGATGGGCTGAGATGGGTTGACGAGCGATGGGTTGAAACGAACCCGTCCCCAGTCAACCCCCCCCCTCGCGGGTTCGGGATGCGGTAGGACGGCGCGCGGTTCTCGGGAAGGTCGCGGCGGCGGGTCCGCTGCCGAGCGCGATATCCCTGCAATTCGGCATCGAGGGCGACCGGGGGCCGGCGCTGCTATAGAATCGCTTGGACACGACGACCCGTAGGACGGAGCAAGCCATGGCCGAGTGGACCATCAAGCGGTGCCTTGAATGGACGACCGAGTATCTGGGGGGCAAAGGGGACGAGAACCCCCGGCTCTCCGCCGAATGGCTGCTGACGTCGGCGACCGGGCTCCCCCGCATCAGGCTCTACACGGATTACGACAAGCCCTTGACGCCCGAGGAGCTCTCCCGCCTGCACGGGGCCGTCGTCCGCCGCGCGAAGGGTGAGCCGCTGCAGTACATCGCCGGTGAGACCTCCTTCAGGACGATCACCGTCGCGTGCGAGCCCGGCGTGCTCATCCCGCGCCCGGAGACCGAGATGCTCGTCGAGGAGGTCCTCGCCTACATAGACCGTGCGGTCCTGGGCTCCCCCGAGGGCCGGCGCGCCCGCTCGCGCGCGGCGCTCCCGTGGAACGCCGAGGTGGAGGCGGCCCGTCGGGCCGAGCTCGAGGCGGCCGCGCGCCGCGCCGTCGAGCAGGAGGGCTCCGACCGGGCGGACGGAGACGCGGGGGAGGGGCCGGACGCCCCCGCGTCGGACAGGGTCGACGCCACGGCGCCGGACGCCGTGCCCGGAGCGGGCGACGGGGCGGCGGAGGGGCAGGGCGACCCCGGGGAGGCCTGCGGGGCGTCCTGCCCGACGGACCTCGAGGACGCCGCCCCCGCCGTCGCCCGTGTGCTCGAGGTCGGCTGCGGGACGGGGTGTATCTCCCTGTCGATCGCGGCGGAGCGCCCCGGTCGCGTGCGCTGCGTCTCGACGGACATCGAGCCGCGGGCGGTGGCGCTCGCCCGCCGCAACCGCGACGCGCTCGGGATCCCGCCGGAGGAGGCCGACTTCCGCGAGGGGAACCTGGTGTCGCCGCTCGACCGCGCGACCGAGTGGGGAACCTTCGACGTCCTCGTGTCCAACCCGCCCTACATCCCCACCTCCGTGATGGCGCAGCTGCCGCGCGAGGTGGCGGACTTCGAGCCCGGGCTCGCCCTGGAGGGCGGGGCCGACGGCCTCGATATCTTTCGCCGGCTCGTCAACGCCGCCCCCAGCATGCTGAGGCCGGGCGGACTGCTCGCGTGCGAGCTGCATGAGACCACGCTCGACGCCGCGGCCGATATCTGCCGCGCGGCGGGGTTCGAGGACGTGCGCATCGTCGACGACCTTGCGGGGCGGCCCCGCATCGTCGTCGCGGTCGTGCCCGAGTCGGCGGTCCTCGAGGCGCGCCGGCGCTTCGGCGCGGGTGCCCCGAGCCGCTGAGCGCACAGGCCGGCCGCCCGGCGCGAGCGCCGGGCAGGCACGGGGAGGCGCCCCGCCCGTCACGGCGGCGGGGCCGTCCCTGATGACATGGGAGCTGCCCTGTCCGGCACATCGGTCCCCGATGGCACGGGGCCGTTCCGTCTGCCGTCACCTGCCGTCACGGACCGTCGCGGGTCCGGTCCATACCGACACGTAACGCACACATTACACCCTCTTGGCCGACGTCCCTTTCCCGTTTATCCGATGGGTTGGGGACGCTGCCTGCATTCGGGCCGGCGCGTGAGACAATGCACAGAGCCGCGCGGAGACGCGCGGTAAAACGTTTGCTCAACGCCGGGGAACAGGGAAGGAAGGTACCGTATGCAGCGAATCTACCGGGTGTCCGCCGACGGCCGCCCGCATCCGCTCGCGATCCGCGACGCCGCGGCGCACCTGCGCGCGGGCTGCCTCGCCCTCGTCCCCACCGAGACCGTCTACGGAGTCGGGGTCTGCGTCTCGGCGTACGCGTCGTGCGAGGGGGAGCCCTCGGACGAGTCCGGGTACGGGCGCATCTTCACGCTCAAACGGCGGGAGCGCCGCCAGACGGTCCCCTGGCTCGTCGCGGGCGCGGAGGCCCTCGACGCCTTCGGGGTCGACGTCCCCGACGAGGCGTACCGTCTCGCCGAGGCGTTCTGGCCGGGCGCCCTCACCATCGTCGTCAGGGCGTCCGACGCGGTCCCCGCCTTCATGCGCGCGGCGGACGGCACGGTCGCGCTGCGCGCCTCGGCGTCCCCGGTGATCCGGGCCCTCGTGCGCGCCTGCGGCTCGCCGCTCGCGGTCACGAGCGCCAACACCCACGGCGCCCCCGCGCCCGCGTCGTTCGAGGAGGTGGAGCCCCGCATCCTCGCGGGCTCCGACATCGCCTTGGATGCCGGCGCGACCGTGTGCCGCGACGCGTCGACCATCGTGTCGTGCGCGCACGGCGCGCCCGAGATCCTGCGGCACGCGGCCCTGCCCGACGAGCGCGTCCGCGCGGTCCTGACCCCCGACTCCGCCCCCGATAAGGAGCGATAGACATGCCCCTCAACTTCAGCGACCTGCGGCTGGCAGACAGCGGCTTCGGCCGCCCGGACTACATCATGGCGATCGACTCGGGGACCACCTCCGTGCGCGCCATCATCGTGGACGAGTACGACTGCATCGTGGCGCAGGCGTCCAAGCCCGTGACCACCTTCTACCCCCAGCCGGGCTGGGTCGAGCAGGACCCCATGGAGATCCTGGCCTCCCAGATCTCGGTCATGACGGAGGTGCAGTTCAAAAGCGGCATCCATTCCGACAGCATCGCAGCCATCGGCATCTCCAACCAGCGCGAGACCTGCGTGGTGTGGGACCGCGACAGCGGGCAGCCCATCTACAACGCGATCGGCTGGCAGTGCCGGCGCACGGCCCCCATCGTCGACCGGCTCATCGCCCAGGGCGCGAGCGAGACCATCCGCTCGAAGACCGGCCTCACGCCCGACCCGTACTTCTCGGCCACCAAGATCAAGTGGATCTTGGACAACGTGAGCGGCGCCCACGAGGCCGCCGAGGCGGGCGAGCTCATGTTCGGCACGATTGACACCTGGCTCGTCTACAACCTGACCGGCGGCGCGGTCTACGCGACGGACTACACCAACGCGAGCCGGACCATGCTGTTCAACATCCACACCCTCGACTGGGACGACGAGCTGCTCTCCCTGCTCGGGATACCCCGCTCCATGCTGCCCGAGGTGCGCTGGAGCTCCGGGGACTTCGGGCGCGTGTCGGGGGAGATCATGACGCACCGTCCCCGCATCGCCGGCGTGGCGGGCGACCAGCAGGCGTCGTTCTTCGGGCACTGCTGCTTCGAGCGGGGCGACACCAAGAACACCTACGGGACCGGCTGCTTCATGCTCATGAACACCGGGGACGAGGCGGTCGATTCCAAGGGCGGCCTCATCTCAACGATCGGCATCGCCGAGGGGGGCTCCATAAGCTACGCCCTCGAGGGGTCGATCTTCCACGCGGGGTCCACCATCCAGTGGCTGCGCGACAAGCTCGGCATCATCTCCGACGCCGCCGAGACCTCGCAGATCGCGAGCTCGGTCCCCGACAACGCGGGGTGCTACCTCGTGCCCGCGTTCAGCGGCCTGGGCGCGCCGTGGTGGGACCCGGGCGCGCGCGGCATGATCACCGGGCTCACCGCGGCCTCGGACCGCGCCACCCTCGTGCGCGCGGCCTGCGAGTCGATGGCCTACCAGAGCTACGACGTCCTGCGGGCCATGGAGGCGGACGCGGGGATGCGCCTGTCGGGCCTGTCCGTGGACGGCGCGGCGTCGCGCAACGAGTTCATCATGCAGTTCCAGGCGGACCTGCTGGGGATACCCATCACGCAGGCGGAGGCCGTGGAGACGACGGCCCTCGGCGCCGCCTACCTGGCCGGGCTCGCGGTGGGATACTGGGAGGACCGCGAGGAGCTGGTGCAGAACCACGGGCGCGGCAGGCGGTTCGACCCGGCGGGCGATGCGGGCGAGATGGCGCATCTGCTATCCGGGTGGCACGATGCCGTGGCGCGCACGCGAACCGTGATACAGTGATGCCGCGGCGCCGCGGGCGCCGCGAGCCGAACCCTCAACGTGGGAAGGACGCCTCAATGCGCATCGCCATCGCCTCCGACCATGCCGGCTTCGAGCAGAAGCAGGCGCTCGTCGACTACCTCGCTCAGGACCTGGGCTGCGACGTGACGGACTTCGGTCCCGACACCGACGACCGGGTCGATTACCCGGATTACGCCGAGAAGGTCGCCCATGCGGTCGCCTCGGGCGACGCCGACCGCGGCGTGCTGGTCTGCGGGACGGGCATCGGCATGGCGCTGGCCGCCGACAAGGTGCCCGGCGTGCGCGCCTCCTCGATCACCCGCCCGGATTTCGCCGACCTGTTCCGCCGCCACAACGACGGCAACGTCGTGTGCCTCTCGGGCCGCTTCGTCGAGCCCGAGGTCAACCGCGAGATCGTGAAGGTGTTCCTCGAGACCGGGTTCGAGGGCGGCCGCCACGCCGACCGCGTCGGCAAGGTGATGAGGCTCGACGCCTAGCCCCGACCCGCCATCGCCGCCCACGGCCGGCGCCGCCGCGTCCGAACCGATGCGGCGGCGCCGGCGCCGTCATGCGGCTACGCCGCACCGGACCGGGGTACAAGACCGCCGGATCGAGATATCAGAACGTTCGTCCGGGCCGCAGGGCCCGAGGCGGGGAAGTGGGATGCCATGCCAACCGAATTCGACCGCTCGCGCGTGACCGTCGTCGACCACCCGCTCGTCCAGCACAAGCTCTCCATCCTGCGCGACCGCTGGACCGGCACCAAGCAGTTCCGCGATCTCGTGCGCGAGCTCGCGCGCCTCGAGTGCTACGAGGCGACCCGCGACCTCCCACTCGAGGACGTCGACATCGAGACGCCCATCTGCGAGGCGACCGTGAAGCGCCTCGCGGGCCGCAAGCTCGCCGTGGTGCCCATCCTGCGCGCCGGCCTCGGCATGGTCGACGGCGTGCTCGACCTCGTCCCCGCCGCGCGCGTGGGGCATCTGGGCATGTACCGCGACGAGGTGACCCACGAGCCCCACGAGTACTACGCCAAGCTCCCCTCCGATATCGCGGAGCGCCTCTGCCTGGTGGTCGACCCCATGCTCGCCACGGGCGGCTCCGCCGCCGCGGCCCTCTCCTACCTGCGCGCGCAGGGGGCGCGCGACATCCGGTTCCTCGCGCTCGTCGCCGCACCCGAGGGGCTCGCGACGGTGCTCGAATCCGATCCGGGCGTGCATGTCTACACCTGCTCGGTGGACCGCTGCCTCAACAGGGATGCATATATTGTGCCGGGCCTGGGCGATGCGGGGGACCGCATCTTCGGCACGCTGTAGGTCGTCGCCGTGGTCGCCTCGCCCCACGACATCGCCCGCCTCGTGCTCGGGGCGGTCGCGGGCATCGTGGGCTACCTGCCGGTTCTCGCGGTCCTCGCCCTCACCCGAAAGGGGAGGCTCAAGCCGGGCGTGGGCGTCGGCGCGGCGGCGGTGGGGGTGTCATTCGCCACGCTCACGGCATTCGAGGGGGCTGTGCTGGCGTGGGCGCCACAAGATTTTGACACCATCTCCATTGGCGCAGTGGTAGGCTATCTAACCATGCTGGTGCTCCTGGTGGTCTATGCGCTCAGGCGGGGCTAGGGGGACCGGCGGTATGCAGCGGTATCCGAGGAGGGTTTAGCTTTGGACGCATTCGCTCAGCTGCCCGACGAGATCAACCACCTCGTCTCCGAGTTCCATTCCATCCCCTTCGTGGGCGACCTCATGATGGGTATGACGCAGTACAGCTTCTGGCTGTGCGCGTCGGCCATCCTGCTGCTCGTGATCATGTTCGCGTTCAAGAGCAAGCTGGCGCTCGTCCCGCACGGCCTGTTCGCGAACGTCATGGAGTGGGGCATCGAGTTCGTCCAGAACGACGTGGGCAAGCAGATCATCGGCAAGAACTGGAAGAAGCACTTCCCGTTCCTGGCGACGCTGTTCTTCTTCATCCTCTGCAACAACGTCGTGGGCGTCATCCCGGGCATGAAGCCCGGCAGCGGCACCATCTCCACCACCGCCGCCCTCGCCGTGGTCGCCTTCGTCTACTTCATCGCGTGCGGCGTGCGCGCCCACGGGCCCATCGGCTACCTCAAGAGCCTGGCCCCGGAGGGCGTCGGCTTCCCGCTCAACATCCTGATCTGGGTCATCGAGGTCATCTCGACCCTGCTGCGCCCGATCACCCTGGCCGTCCGTCTGTTCTGCAACATGTTCGCCGGGCACATCGTCATGGGTTCGTTCGCCATCATGGTCACGCTGTTCGTCCAGCCGCTGCTGCAGCAGGTCACCGCCTCCAACATCCTGGCGGCGCTGCCGGGCGTGCTGTTCGCGTTCATCCTGCTCGTGATCTACGCCATCGAGATCTTCGTCGCCTTCGTCCAGGCGTACGTGTTCACCATCCTCACCGCCGTCTACATCCAGGAGGCGGAGGAGGTCGAGGAGTAGGGCGCCCGCCTCGGGCGCGTCGCCGGGCACCCCGCCCGGCCCCGTTCGGTACCGAGCGCATCCGCGCTTGATATACGTTGAGGTTAAATGCACGACGTGCATGCAACTGAAGGAGGAATTGTGGGAGTTATCGGTTACGGCCTCGGTGTCATCGGTGCAGGCCTCGCCATCGGTCTGGCCGCCTACGGCTGCGCGGGCGCCATGGCGCGTCAGCCCGAGATCCAGAATCGCGCGTTCACCGTCTTCATCATGGGCGCCGCCTTCGCAGAGGCCCTGGCGCTCATCGGCTTCGTCGTCGCGCTGGTTGTCCAGTAAGACCGCCCGACTCACGGGAACCAAACGTCCCAAGGGAGAAGAAGCCATGAAGTTCGACCGAATTCGCGTCTCGGCGGCGCTCGCCGCGCTCGCGTGCATGGTACCCCAGGCGGCTTACGCCGAGGAGTCCGGCAGCGGCGCGGAGATCTTGATCCCCAAGCCCGCCGAGTTCATCCCCGCGCTCGTCATCTTCCTCATCATCCTCGCGGTCCTGGGCAAGCTCGTGTGGCCGAGCGTCCTCGCGATGTTCGAGCAGCGCGAGAAGACCATCGCGGACAGCCTCAAGGAGGCCGATGAGACGCGCGCGCACTCCGCGGAGGTCCGCGCCCAGGCCGATTCGGTGATCGCCGACGCCCGTCGCCAGGCATCCGACATCGTCCTGTCCGCCCGCTCCGACGCGGAGAAGGAGCGCGCCCGTATCGTCGCCGAGGCCCACTCCGAGGCCGAGGACATCATCTCCAAGGCGCGCGACCGCGCCGAGGACGAGATGCAGCGCGCCTACGCCAACGCGACCGACACGATCGCCAAGACGTCCGTCGCGATCGCCGGCAAGATCGTGGGCGACGTCCTCGCCGACGACCCGGCCAAGCAGCGCGAGCTGATCGAGAAGTACATCGCGGAAGTGGGTAGCCTCCATGCCTAGCAGCGACCGTATCGAGAGCCGCCGGCTCGAGACCTACGCGCGCACGCTGCTCGAGGCGTCGAGGACCGAGGACCATGTCTACGAGAACCTCGCGCCGCTCGTCGCCCAGGCGGAGGCCTCGCCCGAGGTGCTCTCCGTGCTCGCCACGATGGCGGAGCAGGGCGACCTCGAGCACCTGCCCGAGGTCCTGGACCTGTACCGCGGCATGGTCGACGAGGAGAAGGAGGTCGTGGGCGTCCATGTGACCACCGCGGTCCCCCTCGACGACGCGCTGCGCGACATGATCAAGCAGAAGTGCGAGTCCGACCTCGAGGCCCGCGTGTTCCTCATCGAGCACGTCGACCCCACCATCATCGGCGGCATCATCCTCTCCGCGCGCGGCCAGCGCCGCGACGCCTCCGTGCGCATGCAGCTGGAGACCGCGCGGAAGGTCATGACGCATAACGTAAAGAAGACGGAGGTATAGCGACATGTCCGAGGCAATCAGCGCCGAGAACATCGAGCGCATCCTGGAACGGCGCCTCCTCGACCTCTCCGCCACCGTCGACACCCAGGAGGTGTCGACCGTCGCGGAGGTGGGCGACGGCATCGCGCACGTCGCCGGCCTCCAGCGGGCCATGGCCGGCGAGCTGCTCGAGTTCACGAGCAGCCTGACCGGCGAGACCGTCTACGGCCTCGCGCAGAACCTCGACCGCGACGAGGTCGGCGCCGTCCTGTTCGGCGACGTCGCCCTCATCAAGGAGGGGGACACCTGCCGCACCACCGGGCGCGTCATGGACATCCCCGTGGGCCGCGGCATGCTCGGCCGCGTCGTGAACCCGCTGGGCCAGCCGATCGACGGCAAGGGCCCCATCGCGGCCACGCATCGCCGCCCCATCGAGTTCAAGGCCCCCGGCGTCATCGAGCGCCAGCCCGTATGCGAGCCCGTCCAGACCGGCCTGCTCGCCATCGACGCGATGGTGCCCGTCGGGCGCGGCCAGCGCGAGCTCATCATCGGCGACCGCAAGACCGGCAAGACGGCCATCGCCATCGACGCCATCATCAACCAGCGCGGCAAGGGCATGGTCTGCGTGTACGTGGCCATCGGCCAGAAGGCCTCCACGGTCGCGTCGATCCGCGAGACCCTCTCCGCCCACGGTGCGCTGGACTACACGATCATCGTCTCCGCCACCGCCGCGGACTCCGCGCCCATGCAGTACATCGCCCCGATGGCGGGCGCCGCCATCGGCGAGTTCTTCATGTACAACGGCGAGGACGGCGAGCCGGCGAGCGCGACCAACCCGGGCGGCCACGTGCTCGTGGTCTACGACGACCTGTCCAAGCAGGCCGTCGCCTACCGTCAGATGTCGCTTACGCTGCGCCGTCCGCCCGGACGCGAGGCCTACCCCGGCGACATCTTCTACCTGCACTCGCGCCTGCTCGAGCGCGCCTGCAAGCTGTCCGACGAGAACGGCGGCGGCTCGCTCACGGCGCTCCCGCTCATCGAGACGCAGGACGGCGACGTGTCCGCCTACATCCCTACGAACGTGATCTCCATCACCGACGGCCAGATCTACCTGCAGTCCGACCTCTTCTTCCAGGGCCAGCGCCCCGCGGTCGACGTGGGCATCTCGGTCTCGCGCGTCGGCGGCGACGCCCAGACCAAGGCCATGAAGCAGGTCGCGGGCAACCTTCGTCTCGACCTCGCGGGCTATCAGGAGCTCCAGGGCTTCACGCAGTTCGGCAGCGACCTCGACGCCGCGACGCAGCACCAGCTGACCCACGGCGCCCGCATGACCGAGCTGCTCAAGCAGTCCCGCTTCCGCCCGATGCCCGTGGCCGACCAGGTGAGCGTGCTGTTCGCCGGCAACAAGGGGTATCTGGACGACCTCGACATCTCCGAGGTGCTCCCGTTCCGCGACGGCCTCATCAAGTACCTGAACGGGGCCTACGCCGGGGTGCTGTCGCAGATCGGCGACGCCAAGCTCTCCGACGAGGTCTCCGCCAAGCTGGAGCAGGCGATCGCCGATTACAAGAACCAGTTCATCGCCGCGCGCGCCCAGGACGGCGCCGCCGCGGGCGACGGGAATGCGTAAGGAGACCCGAGCCCCATGGCCAACCTCCGCGAAATAAAGAAGCGCATCAACTCGGTGTCCACCACCGAGCAGATCACGCGCACCATGGAGATGGTCTCGACGGCGAAGATCGGCCGCGCCCTCAACCGCGAGAAGCAGTCGGAGGCCTACCGCCGGGCCATCACCGACGTGATGCTGACCGTCGCCGGCGACACGGCGGCCGGTCCGAGCTCGCCCCTGCTGGTGAACCCGGCGTCCTACGACTGCGCGCTGCTGATCGTCATCAACTCCGACCGCGGGCTCGCGGGCGGGTTCAACGTCACGGTCGAGCGCGCCGCCGAGAAGCGCATCGACCACTTCCGCCGCCACGGCGCCCAGCGCGTCGAGCTCATCACGTGCGGCCGCAAGGCGACCGAGTACTTCCGGCACCGCGACGACGTGGTGATGACGGTGGAGGGCGAGTCCGACGACCCGACGCTCGAGCGCGCCCGCATGATCGCCAGCTACGTGTGCGACGGCTTCGCGAGCGGCAGGTTCGGCCGCGTGGACATCGTCTACTACCATGCGCGCAACCGTGTGGACCAGGAGCTGCGGCAGGAGCGCATCCTTCCGCTCGACCGCGAGGTCCTGCACACCGCCCGCGGTCCGCGCGCCAACGAGGCCCAGGCGCCCCGCCGCCTGACCTCCCCGTTCGAGTACGAGCCGAGCGCCAGCCACGTGCTGTCCCGGCTCATCCCGAGCTACGTGCTGACCGTCATCCACCAGGCGCTGATCGATTCCGCCGCGGCCGAGCAGGGTGCGCGCCGTAAGGCCATGCACTCCGCGACCGAGAACGCGGGCGCCATCATCGCCGAGCTCACGCGCACCTACAACCGCGTGCGCCAGGCGTCCATCACGACTGAGATCAACGAGATCGTCGGTGGAGCCGCTGCATTGGAGGAATACTAATGGCAGATACCATCGTTGCCCCGACCGAGACGACCGCCGGCGTCGGACGCATCGTCCGCATCATCGGCCCGGTCGTCGACGTCAAGTTCAAGCAGGGGGTCCCGGGCATCTACAACGCCCTGACCGTCGACGCCGAGACGCCCGTGGGCCGCATCAAGACCATCCTCGAGGTGGAGAGCCAGCTGCCCGGCGGCGTTGTCCGCTGCGTGGCGATGTCCTCCACGGACGGCCTGCAGCGCGGCATCGAGGCCGTCGACACCGGCGGCCCCATGAAGATGCCCGTGGGCAACCAGACCCTCGGCCGCATCTGGAACGTCATGGGCGAGCCCGTGGACGGCAAGCCCATGCCCGAGGTGGAGGATCACTATCCCATCCACCATCCCGCGCCGAGCTTCGACGAGCTGACCACCAAGACCGAGATCTTCGAGACCGGCATCAAGGCGGTCGACCTCCTCGAGCCCTATATCCGCGGCGGCAAGACCGGTCTGTTCGGCGGCGCCGGCGTCGGCAAGACGGTGCTCATCCAGGAGCTCATCAACAACCTCGCCCAGGAGCACGGCGGCACCTCCGTCTTCACCGGCGTGGGCGAGCGCACCCGCGAGGGCACCGACCTGTACCTCGAGATGAGCGAGTCGGGCGTCATCGACAAGACCTGCCTGGTCTACGGCCAGATGAACGAGCCGCCCGGAGCGCGCCTGCGCATCGGCCTGGCGGGCCTCACGGAGGCCGAGTACTTCCGCGACCGCGGCCAGGACGTCCTGCTGTTCATCGACAACATCTTCCGCTTCTCCCAGGCCGGCTCCGAGGTCTCCGCGCTGCTCGGGCGCATGCCGTCGGCGGTGGGCTACCAGCCGACGCTCGCCACCGAGATGGGCGACCTGCAGGAGCGCATCACCTCCACCAAGACCGGCTCGATCACCTCCGTCCAGGCCGTCTACGTGCCCGCCGACGATCTGACCGACCCCGCGCCGGCGACGACCTTCACGCACCTCGACGCCACGACGGTCCTCTCGCGCAGCATCTCGAGCCTGGGCCTGTTCCCGGCCATCGACCCGCTGGCGAGCACCTCCGACGCGCTCGACCCGAGCATCGTGGGCGAGGAGCACTACCGCGTCGCCGTCAAGGTCCAGGAGATCCTGCAGGAGTACTCCGACCTCCAGGACATCATCGCGATCCTGGGCATGGACGAGCTGTCCGACGAGCAGAAGCTCACGGTGAGCCGCGCCCGCAAGATCCAGCAGTTCCTCTCCCAGTCCTTCCATGTGGCGGAGAAGTTCACGGGCAACCCGGGCGTCTACGTGCGCGTGGGCGACACCGTCCGCTCCTTCGCCGCGATCGTCGACGGCGAGTGCGACGACCTGCCCGAGCAGGCGTTCCGCTACGCCGGCACCATCGACGACGTGCGCGACCGCGCCGCCAAGATGGAGGCGTAGGGCGATGGCCATGCAGATCCGCATCGTGTGCCCCGAGCACCAGGCCTATGAGGGCGAGGCCGCCTTCGTGACCGTCCCCACGACGGACGGCGCGCTCGGCGTGGCCCCGCTCCATGCGAGCGAGATCTCCACCATCGAGCCCGGCTACGTCCGCGTGTGCGACCGCGCCATGGGAACGGTGGACCATTCCTTCGCGGTGAGCGGCGGCTACGTGCAGATCGCCGACGACACGGTGATCGTGCTGGCCGACCGCGCGGAGGACCTCGCGGATGTGGACCGCTCTCAGGTTCAAGCTGAGATTCAAGGTTTTGAAGACCAGTTGAGCGTTTTGTCAGAGAACGATGCGCAACGCGCGTACCTCTATAATGAAATCGCATGGTGCAAACTGCTGCTTGATGCGTAGCCCGCAGGCTCGGGCCGCCGAGCGCAACTGAAGACGACATCATGCCCGGGAGCCCGCGCCCCCGGGCATGTTTGCATAGAGAGGGACCGCGCTTGGATATCATTCGCGTTGAAGGTGGACACCGTCTGAGCGGGGGCGTCCGGGTCTCGGGCGCGAAGAACTCCGCCCTGAAGCTCATGGCCGCGACGCTGCTCGCACCCGGAAGGACCACGCTGGAGAACGTCCCGAACATCTCCGACGTGCACGTGATGGGCAAGGTGCTCAAGCGCATGGGCGCCACCATCGAGGTGGTCGACGAGCACCGGCTCGCGATCGACACGTCCGCGGTCGACTCCTGGGAGGCCCCCTACGAGCTGGTCGCCAAGATGCGCGCGAGCACGGCGGTCATGGGCCCGCTGCTCGGGCGGTTCGGCCGCGCGAAGATCGCGATGCCGGGCGGCTGCAACCTCGGTGCGCGCAAGATCGACATGCACATCCTGGGCCTTGAGGCCCTCGGCGTGAAGTTCGACACCGATCACGGCTACATCCACGCCGACGCGTCCGAGGGGCTCACGGGCACCACGGTGACCCTCGAGTTCGCCAGCGTCGGCGCCACCGAGAACCTCATCATGGCCGCCGTGCGCGCGAAGGGCACCACGGTCATCGACAACGCGGCGCGCGAGCCCGAGATCGTCGACCTCGCCTGCATGCTGAACGAGATGGGCGCCAAGATCGTCGGCGCCGGCTCCCCGGTCGTGCAGATCGAGGGCGTGGAGGAGCTCCACCCCGTCACGCACCGCGTGATCGGCGACCGCATCGAGGCCGGCACCTTCATCGTCGCCGGCGCGCTCATGGCCGAAGACGGGGGCATCGAGGTGACGGGCTTCAACGCCGCGCACCTCGGGATGGTCATCAAGAAGTTCGAGCTCATGGGCGTGCAGATCGACCGCATCGAGGGCGGCGTGCGCGTGCACCGCGCCGACGTCCTTCGGCCGGTCGACATCCAGACGCTGCCGTTCCCGGGCTTCCCCACCGATATGCAGGCCCAGGCCATGGTGCTCTCCGCCCTGGCCGACGGCAGCTCCGTCATCACGGAGAACATCTTCGAGAACCGCTTCATGTTCGCCTCCGAGCTCGTGCGCATGGGGGCCAGCATCCGCATCGAGAGCCACCACGCCATCATCCACGGCGTGCAGGGCCTCTCGGGCGCCCAGGTGGTCTCGCCCGACCTGCGCGGCGGCGCCGCCCTCGTGGTGGCCGGCCTGATCGCCGACGGGTACACGGAGGTCTCCGCGATCCATCACATCGACCGCGGCTACGAGCACTTCGTCGAGAAGCTCGTGTCGCTCGGCGCGCACGTCGCGCGCGTGAACGTCCCCGACCCCAGCGACGACTAGGCAGGTGGCCGCATGAGAAAGAAACCCGTCCAGAGTGCGCGCCGCCCCAGCACCGGTGCCGCGAGCCGCATCTACAGCCGCGAGAACGTGAGCCGCTACTCCGAGCGCGCGCGCAAGCGCCGCCGCGGCCGCACCATCCGCCGCGTGATCCTCGTCACCGTGCTCTCCCTGCTCGCCTGCGTGGGGACCGCGGCGGGCCTGTGGCTCAACCGCGTCGTGAGCAGCATCAACAACGGGGAGATCATCACCGACAACCTGCTCGCCACGCTTGTGGACTCCAACGTCACCCAGGACCCGTTCTACATGCTGCTGCTCGGCACCGACGGGCGCCCCGGTGAGGAAGCCTACCGCGCGGACTCCATCATCCTGGCGCGCATCGACCCCACCGAGAAGCAGGTCACGCTCATCTCTATCCCGCGCGACACCAAGATCGAGTACAACGGCTCGACGATGAAGATCAACGCGGCGCATTCCTACGACGGCGCCGAGGGCATGGTCAAGGCGGTCAACGAGCTGTGCGGCGTGGAGATCGCGCACTACGCGGAGATCAACTTCGAGGGCATGCAGCAGCTCATCGACGCCGTGGGCGGCATCGACATCAACGCCACCGACGGCGTGGACGACCCCGACCACCTGGACATCACCATCGAGCCCGGCTGGCAGCACATGGACGGCGCGACGGCGCTCACCTACGCGCGCGCCCGCTACCAGTACACCGACGGCGACTACACCCGCATGCGCCATCAGCGCCAGGTGCTCTCCGCCCTCGCGAACAAGATCCTGAACGAGCTCGACGTCACCAACGTCGTGAGCATCGTGGACTCGCTGTCCGGTATGGTCGTGACCGACCTGGGCGTGCAGGACATCGTGTCGCTCGTCAACGCGATGCGCGGCATGAACACTGACGAGATCTGGTCGGCGAACCTGCCGTCCTGGGCGGGTGAGGACACCTACATCGACGGGCAGAGCTACGTCTTCGTGTACGAGGACGATCTCGAGGAGATGATGGCGCGCGTCGACGCCGGCGAGGACCCGCAGGGTCCGCAGACCATGGGCGCGGGCGGCGACAGCGGCGCGACGACCGGCGATCTGGCCAACAACACCTCGGAGGACTGGGCCTACGGCACCGCGACCACGGGGAGCTCGAGCAGCTCGTCCGACGAGGAGGACGCCTCCGCATCGGAGTAGCCGCCTCCGGCGCAGCCGAACGATCCGAGACGGGGCCGCCTCCGCTCATCCGACCGGGTGGGCGCAGGCGGCCCCGTTCCCGTTCGCGAACGGGCGATGCCCGCCTGGAACCTCAGCCCCGGCTCCGGGCGCGAAGGCACCGTGCGGGGGCGTGCAGGGCGGCGTCGACGGCGATCAGCGCGATGACGAGGAGCAGGCTCGCGATGATCCCCGTGGCTGTCGCGGCGAGGCATACCGCCCCGGTGCCCGCGGGCAGGGCCGCGGCGACCGCGCGGGAGAGCGCCGCGTCGGCGGCGGGGCGCCACAGCGCGTAGAACATCGACTGCATGATGTAGAAGCCCAGGATATGGGATGCCCCGCGCACCGCGAGGCGTCCCGCCGGCCCCGCGCCCCCGGCATCGGGGCCGGCGGGGGAGCGCGGCGCGCAGGCCGCGCGCAGCGCGAGCAGCGCGAGCGCGAACGAGATGGCCGACGTCGACTTGAACGAGATGGCGACCATGAGGTCTCCGGCGCCCGCCCACGCGAGCCCGAGCTCGAGGACGGCGGCGCAGGCGGCGGTCGCGACGAGGGGGAGGATACGCGCCCGTGCCGTCCGGCCCCCCTTCGCGCCATGCTCGCGGCGCCATGCCAGCGCGCCGCCCGCGAGGAAGGCGGCGAGGTAGCTGGCGGCGCTCATGAGCTTGCGCCATTCCAGCAGCCCGCGCTCCGCCTCGCCGGGGGAGGCGAACGCGATGTAGGCGTTGACGGCGTACACGGCCGCGACGATGAGGGCGGTGAGGCGGACGGGGTGCGGGCAGCGGGCCCAGAGCGCACCGACGACCGGGGTCGCCGCGATCAGGGCGAGGTACACCCAGATGAACTCCAGGCCGCCCAGCAGCCACCCCGTCTCATGGAGGGACACGCCGGGCAGGGGCGTCACCCATGCGCTGACCGCGAGCGCGAGCACGGCGTAGAGCAGGACGCTGGAGAGCACCGTCCTCGCGCGCCGTACGCAGCGGCGCGCCTGGTCGCGCCAGTAGGAGTCCCGGCCGGCGGCACGCGCCGCGGCCGGGATGAGGAAGAACCCCGAGATGGCGAAGAAGGCGCAGTTGCCGAAGGCCCCTAGGAGGTTGATGAACCCGAGGGCCCCTGCGGCGGGAGGGCAGAGGGCGAAGGCGGCGGCGGGGTCGCCGGCGGCTGCCGCGGCCTGCGCGGCGGCGGCATCGCCCAGCTGGACCCAGGCCGCGGTCCGCGCGAAGAGCGGTTGGAAGGTGTGGAACACCGCGATGGCGAGGATGGCCGCGAGGCGGAGCGCCTCTATGCGCGGGTCCCTCGCCCTGCGTGCCGGCTGCGCCGCCATGTCCGCCCCGACCCGCCTACGCGAAGCGGCCGACGAGCTCCACGAGCACATCGACCATCTTCTCGAGCGAGGACACGGGGATGAACTCGTTCACGCCGTGGCAGCAGTACGCGCCCGTCGAGAGGTTGGGGCAGGGCAGGCCGCGGAACGAGAGCTGGGCGCCGTCGGTGCCCCCGCGGATGGGGATCACCTTGGGCACGACGCCGGCGGCGGAGAACGCCTGCTCGGCCCGCTCGATGAGCTCGGGGTGGTCGCCCACGACCTCGGCCATGTTGCGGTACTCGCGCTTGAACTCGACGTGCACGCGCTCCTCACCGAGCCGGGTGTTGAGGAAGTCCGCGGCGGCGCGCATGAGCTCGAGCTTGCGCTCGAACTTGGCGGCGTCGTGGTCGCGCACGATGTAGCGGGCGGTCGCATGGGTGACCGTGCCCGACACGCTCATGAGGTGCATGAAGCCCTCGTAGCCCGCGGTGTGCTCGGGGCGCTGGGCCGCGGGCAGCAGGCCCTGGTAGTCGACGAGGAGGTTGGCGGCGTTCACCATGCGGTCCTTGGCGTCGCCCGGGTGGATGGAGAAGCCCTCGAAGCTGACGGTGGCTTCGGCGGCGTTGAAGCACTCCCACTCGAGCTCGCCCACGGGGCCGCCGTCCACGGTGTAGGCGTAGGCGCAGCCGAAGGAGGCGAGGTCGAGCAGGGCGGCGCCGTGGCCGATCTCCTCGTCCGGGCAGAAGCAGATGCCCAGGGGCGGATGGGGGATGGAGGGGTCGGCCGCGAGCAGCGCGACCAGGCTCATGATCTCGGCGACGCCCGCCTTGTCGTCGGCGCCGAGTAGCGTGGTCCCGTCGGTGCAGACGAGGTCCTCGCCCACGAGCTCATCCAGCGCGGGCTCCTTCTCCGGGGAGATCGAGACCGGCCTGCCGTCGACCTCGCCGCAGACGAGGTCGCCGCCCGCGTAGGAGACGATGTGCGGGCGGACGCCCGCGCCCGGGGCCGCCTCCGTGGTGTCGAGGTGCGCGATGAGCCCGAGCCGCGGCGCGTCCTCGGCCCCGGAGCTCGCGGGGATGTGGGCGGTCACGTAGGCGTGGTCGCTCACGGAGACGTCCCGGGCGCCGAGCTCGCGCAGCTCGTCGGCGAGGAGGTTGGCGAGGTCGAACTGGCAGGGGGTGGAGGGGACCCGGTCGGCGTGCTCGTCGCTCGACTCGGTGTTCACCTGCACGTAGCGGAAGAACCGCTCGAGGACATCGGTTCCGGTGTTCGTCTGCATCGATAGCTCCTTTGCTCCTAACGGCGGCGGACCGCCTTCCCGCGGCGCGCCGGGCGCCGTGTTCCTGCTACTCTAGCACGCACCGGTCGCGCGATGCCGACGGCCGGGGCGCCGTCTGCGCGCCGGCGCTCACCGCCGCGGTGCGCTACACTTGTCACCGTGTACGACGAGAGGACGGATCCATGGATACCACCGATATTTCGCGCGAGCTGCACCTGACGGTCGCCAACGAGGACTACCTCGAGTGCATGGTCAGGATCGAGCAGGAGGGCTCCCAGGGCGAGGGCATCCGCTCGGTCGACATCGCCCAGCAGCTCGGCGTCTCCAAGGCATCGGTCAACAAGGCCGTGACCGTCCTCAAGGAGCAGGGGTTGGTCGAGCAGTCCCATTACGGCAAGGTGATGCTCACGGACCCCGGCAGGGAGCTGGGGCGCGCCGTCTGGTACCGCCATCGCCTGATCCGGACCTTCCTCGTCCAGGAGCTCGGCGTGGAGTTCGAGCGCGCGGACACGGAGGCGTGCATGATGGAGCACGCCCTGTCCGAGGACACCATGCAGCGCTGGATGCGGTATCTGGAGCGCGAGGGCATCAGGATCGGGGAGAAGTGACCGTGGACGACCTCCTTTCCGCGCAGGTCCCCGCCTCGGGTGCGGACATCGACGCCGAGGGCTACGATCGACCGGGCGCCCGCTGGCTCGAGAGGCGCATCTCCGACGGGGTCCTGCTCGTGCAGGGGCCGATGGGCTCCCAGCTCATGTCCCAGGTGGGGGCGCATGACGTGCCCGCCGCCTTCTGGAACGTGGGCGAGCCGCAGGAGGTCGCGCGGCTGCACGCCCTGTACCGCGCCTGCGGGGCGGACGCCATGCTCACCAACACGTTCCAGGCGAGCGCCCCGGCGCTCGCGCGCGACGGCGTGACGGCCCCGATGCGCCGCGTCAACCGGGAGGCCGTCGCGCTCGCGCGGCGCGCCGGCGCCCCGTGCACGCTCGGCTCGATCGGCATGTGCGGCATCGACTGGCTGGTCGAGGACTCCGCCGAGTACCGCGCCGCCCGGGCCGCCTACCGCGACCAGGCCCGCGAGCTGCTCGCCGCCGGCGTCTCCGGCATCATGCTCGAGACCTTCACCTCGACGCGCGCGCTCGCCCCGGCGCTCGAGGGGGCGCTCGATGCGGCGGACGGGATGCCCGTGCTCGCAAGCTTCGCGATCGACGATGCGGGCGACCTGCTGGGGGACGGGCTGAACATCGAGGCCGCCTGCATGTTCGCCCAGGAGCGCGGGGCATGCTCGGTCGGTGTGAACTGCTGCTCCGTGGAGGCGGCGACGGCCGCGGTCCCGCGCATGGTGCGCGCGGTCCCGCTTCCCGTCTCCGTACGCCCCAACGCCGGCTATCCCGAGCGCGCGGACGACGGCGCGCCCGTCTGGCGCGAGCAGCCCGAGGCGTTCGCCGCCGCGTGCCCCCGCTGGGTCGCCGACGGCGCGCGCATCGTCGGCTCCTGCTGCGGCGCGGGGCCGCTCACCACCTGCGCCCTGTCCGGGGTGCTCGCGGGCTAGTCGCCGCGCGTCCCGCCGCCCGCTCCCGCGTCCCGGCCGCCCGGTCGCCGACCTTAAGAAAGGTTGAGCGCCCCCACCCGATGACTGCTCCCGTGCGTGCTGGGTATAGTCAATTCCGTCACTGGAAGACCGACCGGAACGCACGGGAGCATATACGCTATGGGCGCGATGATTCGCTTCGGAACCGACGGATGGCGTGCTCGCCGCGATGGCGAGTTCAATGAGGAGAACGTGATACGGGTGGCGGATGCCGCGGCGTCGCTGTGGGCGCGCAACAGCCCCGGCGCGATCGTCTACATCGGCTTCGACACCCGTCCCGACGCCGAGGCCCTCGCCCGTCTGGCCGCCCGCGTGGTTGCCGGCCACGGCCTCGTGGCCAAGCTGTCCGATCGCTACATCCCCACGCCGGCGCTGTCCTGGAACATCGCGCACGACCCCCGCTCCTGCGGCGGGCTGATGGTCACCGGCTCCCATCATCCCTTCGATTACCTCGGCATCAAGTTCCGCGTGGCGGACGGCGGCGCGGGCTCCACCGAGTTCGTGTCGGAGGTGGAGCGCGCCATAGTCCCCGAGCCCTCGGAGCTGCGCGGCCCCATCGACGTCGTGGACATCGCGACCCCCTATCTCGACGCCCTCGCGTCGCTCGTCGACGGCGAGGTCATCGCGCGCGCGGGTCTGCATGTCGTCTACGACCCCATGTACGGGTCGGCCCGCGGCCACCTCCCCGCGGTCCTCGAGTCCCTCAGCGTCCGGGTCGAAGAGATCCACGGCGAGATCGACGGGGACGCGGACGAGATGCGCCCGGAGCCCATCGAGCCATGGGTCGACGACTGCGAGCAGGCGGTCGTGGAGCACGGTGCCTGCGCGGGCCTGATCAACGACGGGGACGCCGACCGCGTCGGGGCCGTCGACGAGCACGGGCGCTATGTCAACTCCCATAAGCTGTTCTCGCTCATCTTGGGGCATCTCGTCCGCAACCGCGGCCTTTCGGGCCGCGTCGTGCTGGGTCTTTCTTCCTCGGTGGTGACGCGCCGCGTCGCCCATGCCCTCGGCTGCCGCTATGTGATCAAGCCCGTCGGCTTCAAATATATATATGAGGAGATGCGCAAGGGCGGCGTGCTCATGGGAGGGGAGGAGACCGGCGGGTTCGGTATCCCGAGCCACTTCCCCGAGCGCGACGGGCTGCTGATGATCCTGCTGCTCTGCGAACTCATGGCCCAGACGGGCAAGACCCTGGGCCAGCTGGTGGCGGAGCTGGACGAGCGGGTCGGCGCGACGAGCTATGCGCGACGCGACCTGCGCCTTCAGAACGAGGACATCGAGGTCCTCCGTACGATGCTCCCCGGGATCAACCCGCACCGCGTCGCCGGCAGGGTGCCGGAGCGGGTCAGCCATATGGACGGCCTGCGTCTGGAGTTCGACGACGAATCATGGCTCCTGCTGCGTCCAAGCGGCACCGAGTCGCTGGTGCGCGTCTACGCCGAGGCCCCTACCGTGGAGCTGCGCGACAGGCTGCTGGACGCGGGGGTCGATATAGCGCGTGGCGAATTAAACTGAATGCACGCCTCGGTAAAAGGTCAAAACGGAGGGGTGAGCGTCCAAAAACACAATATATAGGGTCCGTTGAGCCTCAAACGACGACGGTTGTGGAGGGAATGTGTGCGCCCAGA
>NZ_JAQECM010000016.1:0-34127 GCF_027669965.1 Candidatus Collinsella stercoripullorum
GGCGTCCCGCGCGCGCCTCGGCTCCGCCTCGGCCTCCCGTTCGCTCGCCGACCGCCTCGGTATCGGGCGCCGCGCGCGGTCCGCCCCGCGCCCCGAGAAGGCGCCGGCCTCCACCGCGGCCGCCCCCCGCGAGTCCCGCCCGTCGGGCCGCGCGGGACTCGTGCGCGTCATCGTCGTGCTCGCCCTCGCGCTCGTCGTCGTGCTCGGCGCGGGCGCCGCCGTGGTGGTGAACTCCGGCCTGTTCGCGGTGACCGACGTCGTCGTGAACGGCAGCGACCACATCCCCCAGCAGACCGCCGAGCAGCTCGTCGCCATTCCTGAGGGCGCCACGCTGTTCAACGTGAGCGACGAGGAGGTCGCCTCCGCGCTCCTCCAGAACCCCTGGGTCACCGGGGTCGATATCGAGCGGCGGTTCCCCCACACCATCGTCGTCACCCCGCGCGAGCGCGAGGTCGCCGCGGTGGCCTACATCGTCGCCGACGACGTCGCCTGGGCGATCGGCACCGACGACACCTGGATCGCCCCGCTGTCCCTGTCCTCCGCGGCGTCCTCGGATTCCTCTACCGGCGACGGCGCCTCGGCGGATGACGGCGCGACGGCGGACGGCGCCTCGACCGATGACGCCGGTTCGACCGACGCCTCCGCCGCCGACGCCTCGGGGTCCTCCGACGGCTCCGACTCCGCCGACGCCTCGGCCGACGGGGTACCGGCGACGGGCGCCGGTGCGTCCGGCTCCGGCAGCTCCTCGAACCTGGATGCGGCCCTGAAGGTCGCCAGCGACAACGGCGCGGTGCTGTTCACGGACGTGGGGACCGACGTGGAGCCGGCGAGCGGGCAGAAGGTCGACTCCGAGGTCGTGCTGGCGGGTCTCGAGTACGTGCGCGGGTTCTCCGACGGGTTCCTCGCCCAGATCAAGGACATCTCCCTGACCTCGGTCGAGTCGATATCGGCGAACCTGGTGTCCGGCGTCGAGGTCTCGCTCGGGAGCCCCAGCGACATCTCCCGCAAGGAGCAGGTGGTCCTGCAGCTGCTCGAGCAGCAGAGCGGTGTGACCTACATCAACGTGCGCACGCCCGACGCCTACTCGTTCCGCAGCGCCGACGTGTCCTAGGCGTCCCGGCGGGAAAAAAGTGCCTGTCCCTTTTTTCCCACGTGCGGGAAAATAGGGACAGGCACTTTTTTCCCGCCGGAGGGGGTCGCGCGGGCGCCGGGCGGCGCTTTCCACGACCGGTTTACGGCCCCCGTTCGACCCCGGTGAACGGTGCTGGGGTTTACCTGCGGATTTCATGAGAGCTGCGCGAAATGTTGACTTCTACCTCGGAATTGTGCAAATATACAGCGGTTTACCTCGACATTTAATCTGTACTTGAGGGTTATAGTCGATAAGGCCGCCAAGCGCTTACACCGGATGTTCGGAGGACCGACATGCACGAGAACGAGATCAACAACTATCTTGCCGTCATCAAGGTGGTAGGTGTGGGCGGTGGCGGCACCAACGCCGTCAACCGCATGATCGAGGAGGGCATCCGCGGCGTCGAGTTCGTGGCCATCAACACGGACGCCCAGGCGCTCGCGATCTCCGATGCCGACATCAAGGTCCATATCGGCACCGACCTCACGCGCGGCCTCGGCGCCGGCGCGAACCCCGAGGTCGGACGCAAGGCCGCCGACGAGTCCCGTGACGACATCGCCGAGGCGCTCGCTGGCGCCGACATGGTCTTCATCACCGCGGGCGAGGGCGGCGGAACCGGCACCGGCGCGGCCCCGATCGTCGCCGACATCGCCATGAACGACGTGGGCGCCCTCACCGTCGCCGTCGTCACCAAGCCCTTCACCTTCGAGGGCCGCAAGCGCAAGGCCAGCGCCGAGGAGGGCATCCACACCCTCTCCGAGTGCGTCGACACCATGATCGTCATCCCCAACGACAAGCTGCTCGACATCGCCGAGAAGAAGACCACCATGCTCGAGGCCTTCGCCATGGCGGACGCCGTCCTGTCCCAGGGCACCCAGGGCATCACGGACCTCATCACCGTCCCCGGCATCATCAACCTCGACTTCGCCGACGTGAAGACCATCATGAAGCAGGCCGGTACCGCCATGATGGGCATCGGCACGGCCTCCGGCGACACCCGCGCCGTCGACGCCGCCCAGCAGGCCATCTCCAGCCCGCTGCTCGAGAGCTCCATCGACGGCGCCACGCGCGTGCTGCTCTCCATCGCCGGCTCCAAGGACCTGGGCATCCAGGAGATCAACGACGCCGCCGACCTCGTCGCCAACGCGGTCGACCCCGAGGCCAACATCATCTTCGGCACCGTGGTCGACGAGTCCCTGGGCGACCAGGTGCGCATCACCGTCATCGCCACGGGCTTCTCCGACTCCAACGTCAACCGCCAGGACCAGCTCTTCGGCCAGCCCTCCGCCTCGCGTACCCCCGAGCCGCAGCACGCCGCCCCGGCCTCGAGCGCCCCGTCCACGCGCACCATCGGCGGCACCGAGCTCCCCAACTTCGGCAACGACCAGTTCGAGCTGCCCGACTTCCTCAAGCGCGGCAACTTCTAACCGACACCGGGCAACGGTTTGAAGGGCCTCCGGCTTCACGGCCGGGGGCCCTTTTCCTTGGCGCCGGGCGTGTGGCGCATCCGTGGGCGCGCCGCGCGCGGTGCCCGGACGCGCACGCGGGAGGGTAGGCTGTAGGGGACGGTGCGCCGGGACCGGCGGCACCGCGTCTCGGTTCGGCTGGGAGAGGGGAGCACAGATGCTCGAACGGGTCCGACACGATGACGTCACCCTCATCGAGGCGCGCACGGGGGCCGTCGCCTGCGCCTTCACTGAGCGCACGGGCGGGGTCTCCGCCCCGCCGTACGCCTCGCTGAACCTCGGTTCGCATGTGGGGGACGACCCGGCGGCGGTGCGCGAGAACCGGCGCCGGGTGCTCGCCGCGCTCGGGGCCGAGGACCTGCTCGACCGCCTGCTCGTCCCCAATCAGGTCCACGGTGACCACGTCGCCATCGTGCGCTCCGCGGACGTCGCCGCGCTCGGGGCCGCGCGCTCCGAGCTCGCCGACGGCGCCGACGCGGTGGTGTGCCTCGCCCCCGATGTCCCCGTCCTGCTGTGCTACGCGGACTGCGTCCCGGTCGTCATCGCCTGCCTGCGCGGCTTCGCCGTGGTGCACTCCGGATGGCGCGGGACCCTGGCGCGCATCGGCGCCTCGGCGGCCCGCGTCCTCGCCCGCGAGACGGGCTGCGACCCCGCGGGGTTCGCGGCGTTCATCGGGCCGCATATCCTGGCCGACGAGTACGAGGTGTCCGAGGAGCTCATCGCGGACTTCACGGCGGCGTTCGGCGCGGGCGTCTGCGCGGGGCCGCGCCTGCTCGACCTGTCCTTCGCGATCCGCGCCGCGCTGCGCGAGGCCGGCGTGCCGGACGCGTCGGTTCTCGACCCGCAGCTGTCGACCGTGCGCTCCAACGACCGGTTCTTCTCGTTCCGCGCCGAGCACGGGGTGTGCGGCCGCCACGCCGCCGTCGCCGTCATGCGCGGGTAGGGGGGCCCGCCCGGCCGACCCGTGCGGGACCCGGCTTCGGCCCGCGATTATCAGGGGAATGAAAAGCGGGGGCCCGCGTTTGTATGGATATCCTTACAAAAGGCGAGGCAGTGCGCCTGCTACACTTAACAGGTGCCGCCTGCGCCGGGTCTTGTGTGCGCTCGCGGCGGCGCGCTGAGCGGACGGGTGCCGTCCGCATCGATCGATTGGAGTAAACCCTATGCGCAAGATGTTCTCACGTCAGCTCATCGAGGCCCGTCACGAGATGCTCTCCATCTACCAGGCGGTCGATCTGACGCTCCATGACGCCGTGACCGCGTTCGTGACCAACGACAAGAAGCTCGCCAGCAAGGCCCAGAAGAAGACCCTGCAGATCGATGCCCGCTGCGCCAACCTCGAGGCCGTCTGCTACAACCTGATCGCGACGCAGGGCCCGGTCGCGTCCGACTTCCGCCTCCTGCAGACCATCATCAACGTCGAGTTCAACCTCCAGCGCATGTGCGACAAGGTGCGCCGCGTCGCCCGCGCCGCCAAGCACAAGGTGAACGCCGACATCGAGCTGCCCGCCGAGCTCGTGGAGCTCATCGGGCAAGAGGCCACCTACGTCTACCGGGTGCTCGGCACCTGCATCTCCGTCCTCGTGAGCAACGACCTGGGCGTCATGCGCGACCTGCTCGTCCAGGACGACTCGGTCCACGAGCTCTACGAGGAGTTCTTCCGCGCCTACAACCGCATGGCGTCCATGGAGCTCAGCGACGACAGCTCCTACGACGACCTGCGCCGCGCCATCATGGTGTCGCGCTACCTCGACCGCATCGCCTCCATCTCCATCGACGCCGCGAGCACGCTGACCTTCCTGCTGACCGGCCAACGCCTGAGCATCGCCGATATCGCCGACATCGACGAGGACGAGCTCGAGGCCATGCGCATCCCGTCGGGCGAGGGCGTCATCCTGAACCCCGTGACCGACGCGCGCTGCGTCGCGGACCTGCCCGCCGACGAGATCAGCGAGGAGCTGCGCGGTCTCATCGGGCGCGCGCTCGCGGGCGACGACGAGGATGAGGACGAGGAGTAGCGGCCCTCACACGCCCGGCCTGTCGGGCGCCTCGTGTATATGCTGTTTCGAAAGCGCGGTCCCGTGCATGCGGGGCCGCGCTTTCGCGGTACCATGGGGGTGTACGGACGAGACGAGAAGGATGCGTATGGACGAGGGGTACAGGGATTCCATCAGGGCGCGGCGCGAGCTGATCGTCGCGCGCATGGTCGACGCGCTCGGGCGCGCGGGCAGGTCGCTCGATGAGGTCCAGCTCGTCGCGGTGTCCAAGACGGTGGGCGTCGACGAGGTGCGCGCCGCCATCGCCGCGGGCTACCGCGTGTTCGGGGAGAACCGCCCCCAGGAGCTCGTGCGCAAGACCGCCGCGCTCGCAGGCGACCCGGACCTGCCCGCCGTCAGGTTCGACATGATCGGCAACCTGCAGACCAACAAGGTCAACGCGGTGCTCGGCCGCGCCTCCCTCATCCATTCGATCGGCTCGCTGCACCTGGCGCAGGCGGTCTCGAGCCGCGCCCGGCGCCGCATCGACGCCGGGGAGCTCGACGCTTTGGCAGACGTGCTGATCGAGGTGAACGTCAGCGGGGAGGAGTCCAAATCCGGGTTTGCGCCCGCCGAGGTGCGCGCCGCCATGGGCGAGCTTATGGAGCTTTCCGGCATTCGCGTGCGCGGCCTTATGACCATGGCCCCGCGCGGGGATCAGGATATCGCCCGTCGGACGTTCCGCGGTCTGCGCGAGCTGCGCGACGAGCTCGAGCGCGACCACGGCGTCGCCCTCCCCGAGCTCTCGTGCGGCATGAGCGAGGACTTCGAGGTCGCGCTCGAGGAGGGTTCCACCATCGTTCGCCTCGGCAGGGTGGTTTTCGACCCGAGCTTTGCACTACAATAGGGCCGTCGGGACATGCGCCCCGACCTGCACCATCTATACGATATTCGCACCACGGGCAGAGAGGTACCATCGTGAGCTTCCTAGATGACATCAAGAGCCGCATCCAGGCCCGGCAGGGCGGCGGGTACGCCCAGGACGCCTACGGGGACGAGGAGGGCTACGCCGACGGCTACTACGACGACGCCGACGGGTACGACGACGCCTACGGCGCGCAGGACGGCTACGGGTACGAGCCCGAGCAGCCCAGCCGCGGCGTCCTCGGCCAGACGCACCGCGGGGAGGCCGAGTCCGTGGCGGTGTACACCCGCAGCGGGCAGCTCGTGGGCGATGCGGACCGCCATGCGACGACCTTCAACCCGCCCGCGCGCAGCGCCGACGCCGCGCCGGCGTACCGCCCCGGCGCCTACGACACGCCCTCGAGCTACGCCGAGGCGCGCCGTCACGCCGCCCCGGCCCCCGCGCCCGCCGCGTCCGAGACCGCCGCGCACATCAGCGCCGTGGTCAACGGCAACCCGCAGCTCCCCGCCTACGTGCTGCGCCCGGAGAGCTACGACGACGTCGAGACGGTCGTGCGCCGCGTGCGCACCCGCCAGCCGGTCGCGCTGATCTTCGTGGGCGTCCGCACCGAGATCGCCAAGCGCGTGCTGGACTTCAGCTACGGCTTCGCCTGCGGGTTCGGCGCCACGGTCAAGGAGCTCGGGGACCGCGTGTTCATCGTCCTGCCGCAGGGCTGCGAGGTCAAGGACTCCGACCTCGCCAAGCTGCGCGCCGACGGCTATCTCAAGTAACGGATAGGGAGCTCGATCGAAATTTATACCGTAATCCAGGTCATCTCCACGCTCGTGGGGTTCTACGAGATGCTCATCATCGCCCGGGTGATCCTCTCGTGGGTCCCGGTCAGGCAGGGGGGTCTGCTGTACGACATCGTCGCGGTGCTCGACAGCGTCACCGGGCCCTACCTCAACCTCTTCCGCCGCATCATCCCGCCCATGGGCGGGGTGGACTTCTCGCCGGTTATTGCGCTTCTTGCGTTGAATCTGGCGGAGCGGCTGGTCTTTAATATAATTCTGTAAGATGGACCGGGCAGCCGCGAGACGGCGGCCGCGCCTCCGCGATGAAAGGGAGTACCAACATGGCTATCACACCTGCCGACATCCAGGCTCAGACCTTCTCCGAGGCCAAGCGCGGATACGACCCCGGTGAGGTCGATGTCTTCCTCGAGCAGGTCTCCGCCGAGGTCGACGCTATGCTCAACAAGATCGTCGATCTGAAGAACCGCCTCACCGCCACCGAGCAGCAGCTCGCCGACGCGCAGGCCCAGCTCGCCGCCGCGGCTGCCGCCCCTGCGCCCGCGCCCGCCCCTGCGCCCGCCCCGGCACCCGAGTACAGCGCCTCCGAGCGCCAGATCTCCGCGGCCCTCATCGCCGCCCAGCAGACCGCCGACAACATCGTCGCCGAGGCCCGCGAGAACGCCGAGCGCATCCGCAACGAGGCCGACGCGAAGGCCCGCGAGGTCATCCGCCAGGCGCTCGCCGAGAAGCAGACCGAGATCGAGGAAATCGACCGCCTGAAGGCCTCCCGCGAGGAGTTCAAGAACGAGTACCTCAAGCTCATCCAGCACTTCATGGACGATGCGCAGAACTCCTTCCCCAAGGACCTCCTGACGTCCACCCCGAGCGGCTCGGCCGCCCCGGTCGCCGCGGACCCGATGCCCATGGCGACGCCCGCCCCGGCGCCGGCGCCCGCCCCGGAGCCCGTCCCGGTCGCCGACCCGTTCGCCCCGCTCGACAACTTCGGCATGGACGATCTGGACTAAGCCGGAGATTCGCACCGCATCCAACGGATATGGTCGAGGGCCCCGCAGGAGCATTCCTGCGGGGCCCTCGTTCATGCGCAGCGGGACCATCCGGGTGCTGTGTACCGTGTCGGATCGCCCCGCACCGGTTCGCGCCGTGCGCCTCAGGCGCGGACGTCGAGGAAGCGCTCGAGCGGGATGCGGCGCGCCTCGCGCTTCGCGGCGTCCGCGATCTCGTCGGCGGGGTAGCCGAGCGTGAGCATCGAGACGGCTTCCACGCCGTCGGGGAGCGCGAGGGCGCATGCGGCCTGCTCGGGGTCGAACATGCAGACCCAGCAGGTGCCGAGTCCGAGCTCGGTGGCCTGCATCATCATCTGGTCGCTGACGATCGAGGTGTCGATGTGCGCCGAGTTCATGCCGTCGTGGCGGCGGACCCAGGCGTCGCCGGTGCGGGCGCAGACCACGAGCACGACGGGCGCGCCGAAGACGCTGCCCCCGCGCGCGAAGTTCGGCGCCGCGGACGCCGCCGCGGCGCGCAGCTCGGGCGTGTCGCACACGAGGACGCGGGTCGGGTGGTTGTTGTGGGCGGAGGGTGCGATGCGCCCGGCCTCGAGCACGGCGGCGAGCGCCTCGGGGTCGACGGGCTCGTCGCGGTAGCTGCGGCAGGAGTAGCGTGCACGGGTGAGGTCTGCGAAGGACATGGCGGCTCCGAATCATCCGGGAACGGTGCAGCCCCATTGTAGCCCCCGGCGGCGGGGAGCGCGCGGCGCCTGGGCGCCGCGGCGGGTGATGCGGTTGGAAGGAAGGTGCAAAGCGGGCCTGTAAGCCGGGTTCTGTCGAGGACGGTCATTTATCTTGGCACGCACGTCGCCGTGCGGCTCCTCGCACGCTACCCGGGCGCGGGCCGGGCCGACCCGTAGCGCCCCTATTCGCGCTTGCTCCGGATGGGGTTTACCAAGCCGCCGCGTCGCCGCGGCGCTGGTGGTCTCTTACACCACCGTTTCAGCTTTTCCCTTTACGGCGGACCGTAGGTGGGAGTCTTCTTTTCTGCGGCACTTTCCGTCGGGTCGCCCCGCCTGGCCGTTAGCCAGCATCCTGCCCTGCGGAGCCCGGACTTTCCTCACGCCGGGGTCGCCCCCGGTCGCGCGACCGCCCGGCCCGCTTTGCGGTGTGATATTGTAGCATGTCCGAGGCGCGACCGCCCCGCGGCGCCGCCCCTCCGGCGCAAACCCTTCACGGCCGCCTGCCCCGCGGCGCCGAGCCGCGCCCCTAACGGGAGACCGGGCGGGGCTGCTTACAAAACCCTTACAAAACTGGACGTTTGTTACCTGTTGGCTAAGATTCCGTAAAGTGATACCATTCCAACGGCGCAAACGCGCAGGAATTCGGGCTTTTCAGACGGTGAGGCCCGCCACACGTTGCGCCCTCGGCGTACATGCCCGCGGCCACCCGGCCGCAGGACCCGGGGCTCGCACACGTCACGACGGAGGAGCTGGACGTCTTGGAAGTCTCGTTAGCGCAATTCCTGGATCAGGTCTCGACCAATCCCATCATGGCGATATCGGTCCTGCTGACCCTCGGGGTGATCTTCGTCAACGGATGGACGGATGCACCCAACGCTATCGCCACCTGCATCTCGACCCGCTGCATGAACGTCCGGCCCGCCATCATCATGAGCGCGGTGTTCAACTTCCTGGGCGTCCTCATCATGACCTCCATCAACAGCTCGGTCGCCTCGACCATCTCGAACATGGTCGACTTCGGCGGCGACACGCACGAGGCCCTCGTCGCCCTGTGCGCCGCGATGTTCTCCATCGTGGTCTACAGCGTGGGGGCGTCCATCTTCGGCATCCCCACGAGCGAGAGCCACAGCCTCATCGCCGGACTGACCGGCGCCGCCATCGCCATCCAGGGTGGTACGAGCGGCGTCAACATGGACGAGTGGGTCAAGGTCATCTACGGCCTCGTCCTGAGCCTCGCGCTCGGCTTCGCCATCGGCTGGGGCATATGCAAGCTGCTCACCATACTCTGTTCCGCCGTCGACCGACGAAAGGCCAACGGCACCTTCACCGCCCTGCAGATCTTCGGCGCCGCCGCCATGAGCTTCATGCACGGTGCCCAGGACGGCCAGAAGTTCATCGGCGTCCTGCTGCTCGGCGTGGCCTTCTCGAACGGCCAGCCCGACCTCACCGGCGCCGTGATCCCGGTGTGGCTCATGGTGCTGTGCAGCGCCGTCATGGGCGTCGGCACGAGCGTGGGCGGCGAGAAGATCATCAAGTCCGTGGGCATGGACATGGTCAAGCTCGAGAAGTACCAGGGATTCTCCGCCGACCTCGCGGGCGCCTTCTGCATCCTGCTCTCGACGGTCTTCGGCATCCCCGTCTCCACCACCCACACCAAGACGAGCGCCATCATGGGCGTGGGCGCGGTCAAGCGCCTCTCCGCCATCAACTTCTCCGTCGTGAAGGATATGATGCTCACCTGGGTCTTCACGTTCCCGGGCTGCGGCCTCATCAGCTTCGTGATGGCCAAGGTCTTCATGATGGTCTTCTAGCGCCGGTAAGCGATCTCTCCGGCGCGCGGGGCCTCACCGTCGCGCCGGCATGCATGCAAGGTAAGGCGAACTACGGGGGGATACACCAGTGGCCAGGAAAAACGATGCGTTCTACTTCGATTCGTTCAGCGAGTGCGGCAAGCTCGCCTGCCAGGCGGCGCGCCTGCTCGCCGACACCATGCGCGACTTCGATCCCGACCGGATCGAGGAGGCCATGGAGTCGATGCACGCGATCGAGCAGGCTGCGGACGAGAGGAAGCACGACGTGCTCGACGCGCTCGTGACCGCGTTCGTCACGCCCATCGAGCGCGAGGACATCGCCGTGCTGTCCGACTACCTCGACACCGTGGTCGACCGGATCGAGGGCGTGCTGCTCCGGCTGTACTTCGACAACATCCGCTCCATCCGCCCCGACGCCCTGCGCCTGGTCGAGATGATCGAGCGCACCTGCGGGGAGATGTGCAAGCTGATCGACGAGCTCCCGCAGTTCAAGCGCTCCAAGACGCTGCGCGAGCACGTCATCGCCATCAACACCGTCGAGGAGGAGGCCGATTCGGTCTACATCGCCGCGATGCGCGACCTGCACACGGGCTGCGACGACCCGATGATCGTCTTCACCTGGCACGAGATCTACACCTTCCTGGAGTACTGCGTCGATTCGTGCGAGCACGTGGCCGATACGGTCGACAGCATCGTCATGAAGAACAGCTGACGGCCCCGGTCCGTCTGCGGATGCGCCGCCCGTGGCACGGGGTCGGCAACCGTCCGCCTGAACCGCATATGCGATGCGAACGGCCCCTCCCCGCGGAGGGGCCGTTCGCATCGAGGGCGCGTGCCGTGCATCGCCCGCCCGGCACGG
Source organism: Candidatus Collinsella stercoripullorum (assembly GCF_027669965.1). NCBI lineage: Bacteria > Bacillati > Actinomycetota > Coriobacteriia > Coriobacteriales > Coriobacteriaceae > Collinsella > Candidatus Collinsella stercoripullorum. The sequence goes on from NZ_JAQECM010000016.1 coordinate 10,690, forward strand.
GGCGCGCGGCTGTGGCAGAATGGGTGGGTCCGTGGAATCCGAGCGGGGGAGGGGCGATGGAGGGCTATCTGACGATGCGCGCGGGCGCGGAGGCGACAGGGGAGTTCACCGACCGCAAGAGCCGGTTCATCGCGCAGCTCGTGCATGTGGAAGACGAGCAGGAGGCGTCCGAGCACATCGCCGCCGTCCGGTCCCGCCATTACGACGCCCGCCATAACGTGCCGGCCTGGATCCTGGTCGACGGGCGCGAGCGCGCCAGCGACGACGGCGAGCCGCAGCGCACGAGCGGCCTGCCGACGCTCGAGGTCCTGCGCGGCGCCGGCCTGAAGGACGTCTGCTGCGTCACCACCCGCTACTTCGGCGGGACCCTGCTCGGCCCCGGCGGCCTCGTGCGCGCCTACACCGCCGCAGCCCAGGCCGCCGTGGAGGCCGCGCGCGCGGCGGGCGACCTCGTCGAGATGACGAGCGTGGTCCCGGTCGACGTCCGCGCCCCGTATGCGCGCTACGAGCAGGTGCTGCGCCTCGCCGGCGACAGCGGCGCGCACGTGGCGTCGACGGAGTTCACCGACGAGGTCCTCATGCACCTCGTCTTCCGCGAGGGGTCCGAGCCCCCGTTCCTCACCGCCCTGACCGAGCTGCTCGCGGGACGCGACGACGCGGTCGTCGGCGCGGCGCGCTTCGCCGAGTTCTAGACCGCGCGGCGGGGGAGGCCCGCGCGGTCGCGCGCCCTTCATATTTCCGGATGCCGGCGCGCACTTCGCCCGGATGCAGTATCCTGTCTGGAGCATCCGTCAGCAAACGAAGGAGCGTCCATGACAGAGCATATCGGAACCACCTGCGTGCAGGGCGGCTACCGCCCCGGTGACGCCGAGCCGCGCCAGGTCCCCATCTACCAGTCGACCACCTGGAAGTACGACACCTCGGAGCATATGGGCCGCCTGTTCGACCTCGAGGAGTCCGGGTACTTCTACACGCGCCTGCAGAACCCCACGAACGATGCCGTCGCGGCGAAGATCGCCGAGCTCGAGGGCGGCACCGCCGGCATGCTCACGAGTTCGGGCCAGGCCGCGAACTTCTTCGCCCTGTTCAACATCATGGGCGCCGGCGACCATGTCGTGGCGAGCTCGGCCATCTACGGCGGCACCTACAACCTCATCGCCCACACCATGCGCCGCATGGGCGTCGAGAGCACCTTCGTGGCGCCCGACTGCACCGACGAGGAGCTCGAGGCCGCCTTCCGCCCCAACACGAAGGCCGTCTTCGGCGAGACCATCGCCAACCCCGCCCTCGACGTCCTGGACATCGAGCGCTTCGCCGCCGCGGCGCATGCCCACGGCGTGCCGCTGATCGTCGACAACACCTTCCCCACGCCGATCATGTGCCGCCCGATCGAGTGGGGGGCGGATATCGTGACGCATTCCACCACCAAGTACATGGACGGCCACGGGGCCGCGGTGGGCGGCGCGATCGTCGACTCCGGCGCCTTCGACTGGGACGCCAACGCCGAGCGCTTCCCCGGGTTCACCACGCCCGACGAGACCTACCACGGCGTCGTCTACACGGAGCGGTTCGGCCGGGCGGGCGCCTACATCACCAAGGCGACGGCCCAGCTCATGCGCGACCTGGGCTGCATCCAGTCCCCCCAGAACGCCTTCCTGCTGAACCTCGGCCTGGAGAGCCTGCACGTGCGCATGCCGCGGCACGTCGCGAACGGCCAGGCCATGGCCGAGTTCCTGGCCGGTCACCCCAAGGTCCGGTTCGTCAAGTACCCCGGCCTGCCCGGCGACCCGTGGCACGAGCTCGCGATGAAGTACATGCCGAACGGGACCTGCGGCGTCGTGAGCTTCGGCTTCACCGGCGGGCGCGAGGCCGCCGAGCGGTTCATGAAGAGCCTCAAGGTCGCCCAGATCGCCACCCATGTGGCCGACGCGCGCACCTGCGTGCTGCACCCCGCGAACGCCACGCACCGCCAGATGAACGACGAGGAGCTGGCCGCCGCCGGCATCGCGCCGGACATGGTGCGCCTGTCGTGCGGCATCGAGGACACCGAGGACCTCATCGCCGACGTCGAGCAGGCGCTCGCGTCGATCTAGGCCACCTGCGCCCGCACCCGTTCGCGGCTACATGGAAACGGCGGCCGCCGGGCTGTGCGCCCGACGGCCGCCGTGCCGTTCGATGGGGACCCGCCGCGCCGCCGCGGCCCGGCGCTACTCGTCGCCGAAGCTGATCCCGAGCGCCTTGGCCTCGCGGACGAGGTCGCATGCGGGGTCGACGTACTTGAGCTTGCCGGCGACCTCGGACAGGGGGACGTGGGTCATCTTGCCGCCCACCTGCGCGATCATGTACCCGTACTCGCCGCGCAGGCATCCCAGCGCCGCCTCGGCGCCGCACTGGGTCGCGAACACGCGGTCCTGCGCGTCGGGCTCGCCGCCGCGCTGGGTGTGCCCGGGGATCGCCACGCGGGTCTCGCGTCCGGTCCTCTCCTCGATCTCGCGGGCGATGTCGTAGACGATGGAGGGGGAGGTGCGGGCGGCGAGCTTCTTCTTGTACTCCTTCTTGGGGAGCTTGGCGTCCTCCTTGGAGATGGCGCCCTCGGCGACCGCCACGATGGTGAAGCGGCTCCCGCGCTCCATGCGGCGCTCGATGGTGCTGATGACGTTCTTCATCTCGAAGGGGATCTCGGGGATGAGGATGACGTCGGCGCCGCCGGCGACGCCCGCGTACAGCGGGATCCAGCCGACCTTGTGGCCCATGATCTCGATGACGAACACGCGGCCGTGCGAGCTCGCGGTGGTGTGGATGTTGTCGATGCACTCGGTGGCGACCTCGACGGCGGAGGAGAAGCCGAAGGTGCGCTCGGTGCCCCAGGTGTCGTTGTCGATGGTCTTGGGCAGGGCGATGACGTTCAGCCCCTCCTGCGCCAGGCGGTTGGCGGTCTTGGTGGAGCCGTTGCCGCCGAGCATGAACAGGCAGTCCAACTGCAGCTTATGGTAGGTGTGCACCATAGCGGGGACCTTCTCGACGCCGTCGGCCTCGGGGGTGTCGAGCATCTTGAAGGGGGTGCGGCTCGTGCCCAGGATGGTGCCGCCGCGGGTGAGGATGCCGCTGAAGTCGTGCGGCGTCATGATGCGGAACCGGCTGTAGATGAGACCCTGGTAGCCGTCCTCGAAGCCGTAGATCTCCAGGCCGTCCTTGCAGTTGTTCTCGAGCGTCTTGACGATGCCGCGCATGGTGGCGTTCAGCGCCTGGCAGTCGCCGCCGCTGGTGAGAAGACCGATCCTCAGCATGTGGTCCCCCTCTTGACGTTGGTATCCGGTTGACATGTGGCAGTGTAGCGCAACCGCCCGCCCGCGGGTCCGGGGGCGGGTCGTTTTTTACGCGCGCTTTGCGCAGATGGGGCCGCGTGCGGCTTCCGGGGGCGCGCGCCGAGCGCCGCGGCGCGCGGTCGTGGTATCCTGCTGGGAATCACATGTCTCAATGAGGGGTGCCGGCCTGTCGGCGCAGAGAGGGTTGCCATGAGGGAGCTAGAGGACCGCATTCGCGAGGACGGCGTCGTCAAGGCGGGCAACGTGCTGAAGGTCGATGCGTTTCTGAACCATCAGTGCGACGTGGCGCTGTTCGACCGGATGGGCGCCGAGTGGGCTCGCCTGTTCGAGGGCGCGCCGATCAACAAGATCCTGACCATCGAGGCGTCGGGCATCGGCATCGCCTGCATCGCCGCGCAGCACTTCGGGAACGTGCCGGTGGTCTTCGCCAAGAAGGCGCAGTCCATCAACCTCGACGGCGAGCAGTACGCCACCTCCATCTACTCGTTCACCAAGCAGCGCGAGTACCCCGTCATCGTGGGGAAGCGCTTCCTCACCCCCGATGACCACGTGCTCATCATCGACGACTTCCTGGCCAACGGCTGCGCGCTCGAGGGCCTCATCGCCATCGTGGAGAGCGCCGGGGCCACGGTCGAGGGGATCGGCATCGCGGTGGAGAAGGGCTTCCAGGGCGGCGGCGACAAGCTGCGCGAGCGCGGCTACCGCGTGGAGAGCCTCGCGCGCATCGCCGCCATGGACTGCGAGACCGGGGAGCTCACCTTCGCCTAGGCGCCGGCGCGGCGCCCGATGCGAGGGAGGGGAGGGGTCCGGGGCCGTGACGCCCCGGACCCCTCCTTGCTCCCGTCGCGGGGCGCCGGGCACGACGTATCTTTGTGTGCCGCGGCGGGCGGCGCCGATCCGCATCGTTCCTTGTCCCGAATAGGGCGGTTGTCCATCGTCGGCACCGTCGTCTCGGTGCGCAGCCCCTAGGGTATCCGGCTTCCTTGCAGATCCTTAACCATGTCCTGCATGTACTCGCCGATATCTGCGGGCTTCTGCATCCGGTACCGTTCCTTCAGCGCGTGGAAGAACCGGCGGACCGACTCCTCGGAGATCTCATTGGTCGACGGCTCGCCATCGGGGACGTCGGTGCGAGCCTCGCGCCACGGCGCCTCCCTATGCGTGAAATCCTGTAGGGCGAACGGGCTGTAGCATGCGATGCGGCTGATCACCGCCTCTAAGACCTCCCTCTCCTCAGGAGAGAAGGTCTTGCCGACGGCCTCGGCGACCTCCTGCCCGAACATCGATTCCTCTCTGACGCTCCTTAACTCGAGGGTCTCCCATAGGCGGGGGTACACGGGGCCGCGCGTCCAGGCCTCGCAGCGCTCGGAGACGAGCGGGCGTCCCAGGAACGCCTCGCAGAGCCCATTGGCGTAGTACAGCTCCTTCTGCAGGCCCAGCGGGGAGGAGCTGCCGGTCTTGGCGAGGATATAGGCGGCGGCTCTCTCCGCGGCGCTGCTTGTGGAGGTGAGCGCACGCATCGCCGCCTCCTTGCTTTTCCTGAATGCCAGATCGGTGAGCGCCCGGGTGTTGGTGTGTAGGATCAGCAGGTAGGCAAGGGGGCTCCTGTCGATCCTGCTGATGGTCTTCGAGTACTCCCGGCTCGGTATGTCGCCCTCGATGAACCTGGAATAGGACTGCTCCCCCCATCCGAGCACCTTCGAGAGCGGTCTTTTCCCTATGTTATATCGTTCGGGGATCGCCTCGATGGTTCGTTGCGAGACGATCCCGTTCTCGGTGCGCACCGCATCGAGGAACGATCGCTGGTTCTCCGCCTGCACCTCGTCGGGCGTCGCCCTGCCTCCGCAACGCTGGCAGACTCCGTATCGGACCGGGTAGACGTAGCGCATTCCCTCGAATTCCGTTACCTCTTTTTCCGTGACGAGCGATACGTCGACGTATTCACGGCAGTGCTCGCAAAATGCCTTGCCCATCAGATTCTCCTCCTTGACACGTCCCCTCGGTTACCGGAAAAGGAACGTCGGCTCATATTGTGCCTCGTGAAACGACACCACGACGGTGAAGGTGTCACCGATGACGTCGAATTTGTAGTAGACCCATATCTCTTCCGGATGGTTCGCCATGATCTTGTACAAAGCGTGTTTGCGGCAGAAGACGAAAAGCTCCTGCCCCTCATTCCCATCCATCCTGCTGGGGACCGCGTGAAGGAAATCTTCCGGTTCCAGGCTGCAGATCATCTCCGCGCATCGCCTACGGTTGCCCAAAAGGTTGTAGATGCGCATGAACGGCAGGTTCTTATCCTCTCTCTCGGAGATCTTATAGCGCCCTTGAGAGACGAGCAGCTTGACGGTATTGAGGTACGCGGCAACTTCCCTGTACGGCTTGGTGTAGCGGAATCGATCCGAGCCCTCGTCATCCATCGCAACTCCTCCCCACGATTTGAAACAAGTATGTACTAATAGTACAATTATTTCAACATCGATTCGATGGAAGGAGGTTTACCGTGCCAGTTCATCATGGCGGAAAAGTCGGCAAGGCCGCTTCGACGCTTGCAAAGGGTTCGAGCTCGAAAGCGTCGAAAAGCAAGGCGGGGAAGACGCTTGCGAATCACAAGGCCGCGAAGCACTGAGCATCCGGTTGGCCGTTTGGCCGGCGGCACCGATTCGGGTATCACCTACCCTGCGGGCGGGGGTCCGGTGTGGACGCCGCCGTCTACCCGCGGCACAGGACCGTGAGCGCCCCGGGCAGGACGTCCGCGCGCAGGCGGGCGGCGGCGACGCGCTCGCCGTCGGCCTGGATGGGGTAGCCCGCCTCCTCGAAGAAGAGCTCGACCTCTCGCGCCCGCCGCATGCGCACCCGGCGGCTCGCGACGTGCCGGCCGCCCTTTGCCGCGAGGAACAGCGGCAGGGCGGCGGCGCGCGGGTACGGGCCGCAGGCGTAGCAGACGTCGAGCAGGCCGTCGGCGGGGTTGGCGTCGGGGCAGATGCGGAAGCCCGACCCGTAGGTCGGCCCGATTTGCATGGCGAAGATGATGGGGCGCATGCGCTCCGCGGGCGCGCCGTCGATCGAGACGACGGCGGGGAAGTCCCGGTAGCGCCGGCAGAACACGTCGAGGCCGCTCGCGGTGTAGAGCGCCGTCCCGGTGAGCCCCGTGCTGAGGCGCAGCTCGTAGGTGCCCAGCGCGATGGCGGCGTCGAGCCCGAAGGAGAGCGTCTGGGCGAAGTACCCGACGCGGTCCGACCCGCCCTCGGCCTCCGCATAGACGATGCGGCCGACGTCGAGCTCCCGCGGCTCGCAGGCGAGCAGGGCGGCGAGGTCGTCGTCGGAGCGGACCTCGGGCATGCCGACGGTCCGCGCGTAGTCGTTGCCGGACCCGACCGGCACGACGCCCAGACGGGGGCGCCGCCCGCGCGGGATATCCATCAGCCCGCAGACCGTCTCGCGGACGATCCCGTCGCCGCCCACGGCCAGGACGGTGTCGAACCCCGCGGCGCCGGCGGCGATGTCCGTCGCATGGCCCGGCCGCTCCGTCCGCGCGAGCTCGACCGCCTGCCCGTCGTGGAGGTACATGCCGAGGAAGCGCGCGAGCCGCGCCCCGATGCCGGAGGCCGCCCCCGCGTGGGCGGCCGGGTTGGCGATGATGAGGGTGCGCCCGAGGCGCGCCGTGCCGCTCATGGGCGCGCTCCGTCCCCGGTCTGAGCCGCGGCGGCGTCGCGCCCCTGCATGTCGTCCGCATCGGGAGCCGAGGTATCGCCTGACCGGGGTGACCCGTCCGCGTCCGCGTCGGGAGCCGAGCCGGCGCCCGTCCGGGACGACCCGTCCGCGTCCGCGTTCCCGCCGGGTTCCGCCGCCCCCGCATCCTCCCGCCGGTGCGCGATGACCTCCTCGACCGTCTCCCCCTGCTCGTCGGCGAGCGAGCGGCGCTTGGGGGTCACGATGCGCTGGGCGGGGTAGACCCCGCGGTGGCCCGCGACCAGGTAGCTCACGAACGCGACGATCACGAAGTAGCCCGCCGCCTGCCCGCCGAACATGTCGACGGCCAGCATGATCGTGGTGACCGGCACGTTCAGGGCGGCTCCGAAAACCCCCGTCATGCCGAGCGCGGCCATGAGGCCCGCATCGACGCCGAGCGGCCCCGCGAGCCAGCCGCCGAGCGCGGCGCCGATGCCGAACAGCGGGGTGACCTCGCCCCCTTGGAAGCCCGCGCCCAGCGTGAGGGCCGTGCAGACGAGCTTGGCGACGGCGTCGAGAGGGGTGGTCTCGCCGCGGAAGCCCGCCTCGACCAGCCATTCGGCCAGGCCGCCGTAGGGGTACAGGTCGAAGGCGACGTAGACGCCGAGCAGCACGAGCGAGCCGGCGACGGCCGCGGCGAGGTAGTTGGTGAAGCGGTTCGCCCAGAAGCGCCGCACCGCGCGGATCGAGGCGGAGAACAGGCGCGCGGTGAGCCCGAAGGCGACCGCCGCCGCCAGCGCCGCCGCCACCGTATGCGGGGTCATGGGCGGCACGGAGCCGATCGTCTGGAAGGCGTGGGCGCACCCGAGCGCGCGGGCGACGGCGTCGCCGGTGAACGAGGCGACGAGGCAGTAGATGCCGGCGCTGTAGTTGAGCTTGCCGATGGTGCACATCTCCATGCCGAAGAACGCGCCGGCGAGCGGCGTGCCGAACACCCCGCCGAACGCCGACGAGATGCCGGCGAGCATGAGGTCCTGCCGCTCGCGCCCTCCCAGGTGGAAGATGCCGGCCGCGTTGCTCGCGATGGTCCCGCCGATCTGCACGGCGGTGCCCTCCCGGCCCGCGGAGCCGCCCGCCGCGTGCGTGGCGACCGAGCAGATGAAGGTGAGCGCCGCCATCCGCGCCCGGATGGGCGTCCCGGTCACGGAGCTGTCGATGACGAGGTTGTTGCCGCGTGCGGCGCGCAGGCCGTGGTTGCGGTAGACCCAGGCGGTCGCGGCGCTCACCGCGGGCAGCAGGGCGAACATCCAGCGGTTCGCCTCGCGCGCCGCGGTGACGAGGTCGAGGGCGGTCAGAAACGCCCAGGCGGCCGCGCCCATGAGCGCCGACACGACGAGGACGAGGGCGAGCGTGCGGGCGCTCGCGCGCATGTTGCCGAGGTCGCGCGCCGTGTCCTGGGCGAGCAGGCGCTCGGTCCGCATGAGCTCGAGCCCGAAGGCGCTCACGGCTCCGGTCCCGTGGCGGCGGCCGCGGCGCAGGCGTTCGATCGGTGTCGGGGGCATAGGGGGTTCCTCGCTTCCCGTATCGCGGGCGCCCCATGCGCCCGCCGCGTGCATTATAGGAGCACCGGTGCCGCGCCACAAACCGGCTGCGGGGTCGGTTCGCGGCGCGGCGCGCCCGCCGCGCGCATTATACTGGTGCGAGGACAAATGTCGGCGGCGCCGGGGGCGCCTGCGTCGGAGGGAGCGGGATGGAGACGATGATCCCCCTTGAGGAGGCCAGACGGATCGTGATCGGGCACGTGGGCCGCACGGCCGTCGAGATGCGGCCGGTATGGGGCGCGGTCGGGCTGCCGCTCGCCGCCGACGCCCCGACCGACATCGACCTGTCGCCGTTCGCGAACAGCGCCATGGACGGCTACGCGGTGCGCTCCGCCGACCTGGCGGGGGCGGGCGGGGACGCCCCGGTCGTCCTCGACGTCGTGGGCCACGAGGCCGCCGGCTCCGTCTTCGACGGCGAGGTGGGACCGGGATGCACGGTCCGCATCATGACGGGCGCCCCGCTCCCGGCGGGGGCGGACGCCGTGGTCAAGTACGAGGACGTCCGCGTGCTGTCCGGTGACGGGAACGAGGGCTCGCGCGTCTCCTTCGCCGCCCCGGCGCCCGCCGGGGACAACGTGCGCGAGGCGGGCCTCGAGGCGCGCGCGGGCGAGGCGGTCATGCGCGCGGGCGAGGTCGTGTCCCCGGCGGGCGCGGGCCTGCTCGCATCGGCCGGCTACACGGAGGTTCCCGTCCACGCCGCCCCGAAGGTGGGCGTGCTCTCGATCGGCACCGAGCTCGTGGCCCCCGGCGAGGTCCCCGCGCGCGGGCAGATCCGCGATGCCAACTCCTCGCTGATCCTGGCGAGCGCCCTGGCGGCGGGCGCCGAGCCGCGCTTTCTCGGCATCGTGCCCGACGACGAGGGGGCCATCCGTCGTGCGGTCCTCGAGGCGGCTGCGTCCTGCGACTTCCTCATCACGAGCGGCGGCGCGTCGGCGGGCGACTACGACTACGTGACCGAGCTCGTCCGCAGGGAGGGGGAGGTCCTGTTCGACCGCATCTCCCTGCGGCCCGGCAAGGCCATCACCTTCGGGGTCGTCCGCGGGGTCCCGTTCCTGGGCCTCTCGGGCAACCCCGCCGCGGCGGCCGTCGGCTTCGAGCTGCTCGCCCGCCCGGCGCTGCGCAGCATGCGCGGGCACGTCGAGCTCGACCGCCCCGTGAGCCGGGCCCGCGTGGCGCACGACGTCCCCAAGGGGCAGCAGCGGCGCTTCTACGACCGGGCCCGCATCGAGCGCGGCGCCGACGGAGAGCTGTCGGTGCACGAGGCGTCAAGCCAGAACTCTGCGCTGCTGGGAACCCTCCAGCGCGCCAACTGCCTGCTCGTGGTGCCCGAGGGGCTCAAGGGGTACGCGGCGGGCGACGAGGTCGACTGCGTGCGCATCGACCTGCCCGAGGGCTCGGTGCTGTAGGACGCCCCACCGTCCGGGCGCACCGGAATGCATGGGGGAGGGACCGTAGGAGGGGAAGACATGGATCTCCGTATCGCCATCGTGACGTGCTCGGACACGCGCGACCTCGCCGCCGACGAGGCGGGCGCGGCGCTCGAGGGCCTGATCGCCGACGCGGGCTGGACGCTCGCCGGGCACGTCGTCGTGCCGGACGAGGCCGCCTCCATCGCGGGGGTCATCGCGGAGGCCGCCGACCGCCGTGCGGCGCACGTCGTCATCACCTGCGGCGGGACGGGCCTTTCGCTGCGCGACGTGACCCCCGAGGCGACGCGCTCCGTATGCGACCGCGACGTCCCCGGCATCGCCGAGGCCATGCGCGCCTACTCGATGACCAAGACGCGTCGGGCCATGCTCTCGCGCGCCGTGTGCATGCAGCGCGGCGCGACGCTCGTGGTGAACTTCCCGGGTTCGACCAAGGCGGCGCGCGAATGCTGGGAGGCCATCGCCGACCAGCTCGAGCACGCCGCGTGCATGACGGCGGGCGGCGGGCACCCCGCCGCCTGAGGCCGCCCGCCGCGCCGTTCGCCGACAGGGTGTTCTCAATAAGAAATAATTCTCATCTGATTATTCTCGCAAGAGTATAATCTGGACGACTCAGGCGGCCCGCTCCGGGCGGGCCGGGATGCGGCGGCGCATCGGGTGCCGCTGACCGAAGGGAAGGAACGAACGCCATGCTGAACACCCCCGTCTCGCGTCGCACGCTCGTCGCGTCGGCCTCCTCCGCCCTCGCCGTCGCCGCCCTGGCGGGCTGCGGCGCCGACACCTCGTCGACCACCGGCTCCGCGTCGCCCGCCTCCTCGTCCGCATCCGACGGCTCCGCGGTCGAGCTGCAGATCTTCGCCGCGAACTCGCTCGAGAAGGCCATGCCCGAGGTCGAGGCCCTCTACACCGAGCGCACCGGCGTCACCTTCGCCGACACGCAGTACAAGGGCTCCGGCGACCTCGTCGAGCAGATGCGCGGCGGCGCCCCGGTCGACATCCTCATCACCGCGTCGTCGGGCACCATGGACGATGCCGAGGAGGCGGACCTCGTGGACGCCGCGACCCGTCAGGACATGTTCACCAACGAGCTCGTGATCGTCCGCGTCGCCGGAGCCGACGTCCAGATCTCCGCGATCGGCGACGTCGCGAACGTCGAGGGCAACATCGCCATCGGCGAGCCGGGCGCGGTGCCCGCGGGCAAGTACGCCAACCAGGCGCTCGCGAGCGTCGGCCTCTATAGCGAGGCCGAGGGCGAGGGCGGTCAGTACGACCCCTCCATCGCCGACAAGGTGAGCGTCGCCGACAAGGTCGGGACCGCGGCGCAGTACGTGGCCGCCGGCGACTGCGCGGTGGGCTTCGTCTACACCTCCGACGTCTACCGCTACGAGGGCATCGAGGTCGCCTTCACCTGCCCCGACGACTCCCATAAGCCGATCGTCTACCCCGGCGCCGTCTCCGCCTCCTCCGAGGCGCCCGACGAGGCGGCCGAGTTCCTCGACTTCTGCATGACCGACGAGGACGCCCTCGCCATCTGGGCCGAGTACGGCTTCGAGCTCGCGTAGGCCGGCGCGACGAGCCCCGCGCGGTATACTTCCGGCATGCCAGGTCCCGTCAGACATATCCCATCCGCGGCGCCGGCGCGCAGCCGGCGCCGGCCCGCTCAGGCGCTCGCGGCCCTCTGCGCGCTCGCGCTCGCCCTCTGCGCGCTGCTGCCCCTCGCCGCGCCCGCGCGCGCATGGGCCGATGGCGCCGCGGGGTCGGCGGGGGACGGGCGGCAGGCCCAGGAGGACTCCGCCCTCGACGAGGAGGCGGGGTTCGGACTCAACGGGTTCATGCGCGCGAACCGCGGCGCCCAGCGCCCGGTGGACGGCACGGACCTGGGGTACCGGTTCCCGCTCACCGAGGGCGCGACGCTCGTGGCGGTGCACACGCAGGAGTCCGTCCTGGTCTACGTGGACGAGGACGCCGCGGCGGAGGCCGGGTTCTCCCCGGACGACCCGGACGACGCCGAGGCGCTGTTCGAGCTGGTCCGCCAGCTCGACGAGAGCCATTCGCGCGGCGGCGAGCTGCTGGGGGACCAGCGGAAGACCTGGACCGTCTCGACCGGGGGCGAGGCCGTCGAGGGCGCCTACCGCTTCCTGTTCTGCGTGGAGGCGGGCGAGGGGCGCTACGCCTCGGTGCAGCCCGCCGAGCTGCCGCAGGGGAGCGCTCCGTCCGACGCCGCCGACGCCGCCGGGCTCGATCTGGGCGACGGCGCGCTGTGGGTCGACAGCGCGCGTCTGGTGGCCGCCGGGGACGTGGACATGGAGACGGTCCCCACCTGGTGGGACGGCGTCCGGTCGTTCTTCACGTCGCTCGACATGCGCCCGCTGTGGGTATCGGTCAAGACCTCGGCGGTGGCGCTCGCCGTCACCTTCGTGCTGGGGCTGCTCGCCGCCTGGCGGACCATGGGCACCTCGAGCCGCCTCAAGGGCCTGCTCGACTCGGTGTTCACCATCCCCATGGTGCTGCCGCCCACCGTCTGCGGCTTCCTGCTGCTCCTGCTGTTCGGGCAGTCCACGGCCGTGGGCCGCTTCCTGATCGATCACGGGATCGCGCTCGTGTTCACCTGGCCCGCCGCCGTGGTGAGCGCCGTCGTGGTGAGCTTCCCGCTCATGTACCGCACCGCGCTCGGCGCGTTCGAGGGGCTGGACGCGCAGATGCTCGATGCGGCGCGCACCCTCGGCTGGTCCGAGGGGCGCATATTCCGCCGCCTCATGATGCCGCTCGCCTGGCCGAGCATCGCGGCGGGGACGGTCCTCGCGTTCGCGCGCGCCATGGGCGAGTTCGGCTGCACGCTGTTCTTCGCCGGCAACTACGCGGGCGAGACCCAGACGATCCCCATCGCCATCTACTTCCAGTGGATGGGCGGCAACACCGAGGTCGCGCTGTTCTGGGTCGTCGTGGTCATCGCGTTCAGCTTCCTGGTCGTCCTGTTCATCAACATCTACACCGCGCGGTCGCAGTCCTACCGCCGCCGCGGCCTCACGCGCGCCGAGCGCCGGGCGCTGTCCCGCGCCGGGGAGGACGGCTCCGCCCGCGACGGGGACGCGCTGGAGGAGCACGGCGGCGACGCGCTGCGCATCGACCGCGATGCCCTGGCGGCGCTGCTGCTGGGCGACGACGCCGCGGAAGGCGGGGTGAGGTAGCATGTCGCTCTCCCTCGACATCGTCAAGCGCTACCCCGGGTTCACCCTCGACGTCGCGCTCGAGGCGGGCGATGAGCGCATCGCCCTGCTCGGCGCCTCCGGGTGCGGGAAGAGCTGCACCCTGCGCTGCATCGCCGGGGTCGAGCGGCCCGACGAGGGGCGCATCGAGGTGAACGGCGTGACGTTCTTCGATTCGGAGCTCGGGATCGACCTGTCGCCCCAGCAGCGCAAATGCGCCCTGCTGTTCCAGAGCTACCAGCTGTTCCCCAACATGACGGTCCTCGACAACGTGCGCGCCGGGATGGACCCCGCGCTGCCGGCGGACCGCCAGCGCGCTGACGCGCGGCGCTTCCTCACCATCTTCGGGATGGACCGGTTCGCCGACCGCTTCCCCGCGCGGCTGTCCGGGGGCCAGCAGCAGCGCGTCGCGCTCGCCCGCATGCTCGCGGCGCGCCCGGGAATCCTCATGTTCGACGAGCCGTTCTCGGCCCTCGACGCATATCTCAAAAGCGCCCTCGAGCAGAACCTGCTCGACGTGTTCTCGGTGGTCCGGCGCACGGTGCTGTACGTGAGCCACGACATCGACGAGGCGTGCCGGCTCACCGAGCGCATCGCCGTGATGCACGACGGGCGCATCGAGGAGACCGGGACGGCGTCGGATATCGTCGAGCGTCCCCAGACCCTCGCCACGCTGCGCCTGACGGGCTGCAAGAACACGAGCCCGGCGCGCAAGGTGGGGGATTGTGAGGTCGAGGCGCTCGACTGGGGGATGACCTTCGATGTCGGCCGCCCCGTCCCCGACGACGTCTCGTACCTGGGAATCCGCGCCAACTACTTCCATACCGACCGCGAGCGCGCCGGCGGCGCCCGGGGCCGCAACAGCTACGACCTGCGCGTCGCGCGCGTGAGCGATTCGCGCTTCGAGCGGCTCGTGCTGCTCGACGTCCCCCGTGCCGACGCCCCGAGCCGCCTGCAGTGGCGCCTGCGCAAGGTGGGCGTGCCCGAGGCGGACCTCCCGCATGAGGGCGACGTGCTGCCCATGCACTTCGACGCCTCCCGGATCCACCTCGTCTGCCGCTGAGGCGCCGCGCCGCCGGGGAGCCGGGCGCAGCGAAGGCGCCGTGCGCCGTACCGAACCGAGCCGTTCGCCGATTCACCGGATACGTCCCTACCGTCCGAAAGAACGATAAAAAATAATTATCGTATTAATCGCACGCTGCGCGTCGGAGACGGCCGCTGCCCGGGCGCCCGCATCACGGCGCCCCGACGAGAGGGGACCGACATGACCGATGCCGACCGCTACCCGCTGCCGCGCACGTTCGAGGAGTTCAACGAGCAGCGCCGCCAGAGCTTCATCCGCGTGAAGGACTACAAGCAGGCCGGCGGCCGCTTGATAGGCTACCTGTGCAGCTACACGCCGCTCGAGGTGATCGACGCCGCGGGCGCGGCGGGCGTGGCGCTGTGCGGCACCTCCGACGAGGTCATCCCGCAGGCCGAGCGCACCCTGCCTGCCAACCTCTGCCCGCTCATCAAGTCGACCTACGGTTTCGCCGCATCCCAGAAGTGCCCGTTCACCTACTTCGCGGACCTCATCGTGGGAGAGACCACCTGCGACGGAAAGAAGAAGATGTACGAGCTGCTCGACGAGCTCAAGCTCACGCACATCCTTCACCTGCCCCAGGGGCGCGACCGCGCCTACGAGCGCGAGGCCTGGTACGAGGAGGTCCGCCTGCTCAAGGACCGCTTGGAGGAGCTGTACGGCGTGGAGATCGGGGACGATGACCTGCGCGCCGCCGTGCGCCGCCGCAACCGCATGCGCCGCGCCATGGTGGAGCTGTATCGCCTGCAGGCCTGCGAGCCGCCGGCGATGAGCGGCGTGGAGCTCATGAGCACCATGTTCGCCGCCACGTTCAGCTTCGACGTGGAGGAGTTCACCGTCAAGCTGGAGGCGCTCGCCGCCGAGCGCCGCGCGCAGTACGAGGCGGGCGAGCGCCCGGTCGCCGTCGACGCCAAGCGCATCCTGGTGACGGGCTGTCCCATCGGCGGCGTCATCAACAAGATCGGGCGGACTGTCGAGCGGAACGGCGGCGTGGTCGTGTGCGCCGACGACTGCTCGGGCGAGCGCACCCAGGCGGCGCTCGTGGACGAGGATGCCGACGACATCCTGCGCGCCATCGCCGACCGCTACCTCGATATCAACTGCTCGGTCATGACGCCCAACGCCGCGCGCATGGACAACACGCTCGCCATGGTGGAGCGCTACCGCGTCGACGGCGTGATCGAGAGCGTGCTCACCGCCTGCCACACCTTCAACGTGGAGGCGGCGCTCATGGAGCGTGCGGTCGAGGGCGCGGGCGTGCCCTATCTCAAGGTCGAGACGGATTACAGCGGAGGCGACCAAGGGCAGATCGACACGCGCATCGCCGCCTTCATCGAGACGCTGTAGGGTCTAGGCGATGCGGAGAGCTGGGAACGGGAGGTGCCGCCCATGGCTGATGGCTTCGGCATCGGCGTCGATATAGGCTCCACGGCGACCAAGGCGGTCGTGCTGGGGGGCGACGGGGACGTCGTCGCCACGGTGCTCGAGCCCACCGGGTTCTCGAGCGTGGACGCCGCCGAGCGCGTTCGAAGGGCGCTTCGGGACCGGGGCTTCGAGGTCGGGGAAGCGGGCTCGGCTCGCTGCGTGGCGACCGGGTACGGCAGGATCGCGGTGCCGTATGCCGACGACGTCGTGACCGAGATCACCTGCCATGGCATCGGGGCCTCCCGGCTGTTCGGGGGCGATGGGGTCGTGGTGGACGTCGGGGGGCAGGATACGAAGGTCATCAGGCTGCGCGGCGGGCGCGTCGTGAAGTTCGCGATGAACGACAAGTGCGCGGCGGGCACCGGCCGGTTCCTCGAGATCATGGCCGACCGGCTCGGTGTGTCCCAGGAGCGGCTGAGCGCCCTGGCGCGCATGGGGAGCGAGACGAAGATCTCGAGCATGTGCACGGTGTTCGCCGAGAGCGAGGTGATCTCCCTGATAGGCCGCGGGGTCGCACGGGAGGATATCGCGCGCGGGGTGATCGACTCGGTCGTCTCCCGCGTCTCCGCGCTCGTCGGGCAGGCCGGGGCCGGGGCCGACCGCGTCTTCCTGACCGGGGGTCTGTCCGAGAACGCCTTCGTCGCGGAGCGTCTGGGCGAGGCGCTGGGGGCTGCCGTGGTCACCTGCCCCATGGCGAGGTACGCGGGGGCGCTGGGGGCGGCGGTGCGCGCGCTCGACTCGTGAGGGACAGGATGTCTGCTCTTGTGGGCGGGCCCCCTGCTCGCCCGGCCTCGCGACCTCATCGGTTCGATCCCCGGCCCGCGGCAGCAAGAAGCCCGGCACCGCGAGGGTACCGGGCTCGTGCATCTGTTGGAGCGGGCGACGGGAATCGCGTCCGCCTGCGGCGTCCGCATGCTCCGGGCGGCTCGCGCCGCCCTCGCGCGCTCGCTGGCGAACGCTCGCGCGTTCGCTCAGCCTCGCGACCTCATCGGTTCGATTCCCGGCCCGCGGCGGAGAAAAGCCCGGCACCGCAAGGGTGCCGGGCTCGTGCGTTTCTTGGAGCGGGCGACGGGAATCGAACCCGCGTCATCAGCTTGGAAGGCTGAGGTTCTACCATTGAACTACGCCCGCGATATGGTCGGGACGACAGGATTCGAACCTGCGACATCCTGCTCCCAAAGCAGGCGCGCTACCAAACTGCGCCACGTCCCGAAGGTGTTGAGCAGCTAGCGGTCTTCGACCTGTGCTAGTCCCAAGGAACACCGATTATAGGCCATGCCACGCCCCGGGGCAACCGGGCTTCGCGTTTCATGGGCCCCGTTCTGCCCGCGCCCGCACCGTGAGTTCGCTACCATGGGGACGGGGGCGATCGCCCCGCGGCCGACGAGCGGAAAGAAGATGGTTCCATGGTAGATCGGAGCAGCGAACGGGTCGTTTCACCGGAGTGCCTCACCCCGGCGCAGATCGAGGCCAAGGCGGAGGATGCCGCCGTCGCCAAGGTGCGCCTCGGTGCCGCGTGCGCGTTCGTCCTCGCGATGTTCGCCGGCGCGTTCATCGCCTTCGGCGGGTTGTTCTTCACGGTTTTCCTCTCGGATACGACCCTCAGCTGGGGGCCGCAGCGCGTCGTCGGGGGGCTGTGCTTCTGCCTGGGCCTCGTCCTCGTGCTGCTGTGCGGCGCCGAGCTGTTCACCGGCAACGCGCTCATGGTCTGCGCCCTGCGCTCGCACCGGATCTCCGCATCGGAGCTCGCCCGCAACTGGGCGATCGTGTGGCTCGGCAACTTCGCGGGCGCCCTGGCCGTCGCGGTGCTCGTCTTCTTCGCGGGCATCTACAAGCTGAACGGCGAGGCGGTCGCGACGTCCATGGTGTCGGTCGCCGCCGGGAAGGTCACGCCGGACTGGGCGACGCTGTTCTTCCGCGGCGTCCTGTGCAACGTGTTCGTCTGCCTGGCGGTGTGGATCGGGTTCGCCGGCAAGACGGTCGTCGACAAGGTCGTCGGCATCCTGCTCCCCATCTCCGCGTTCGTCGCATGCGGCTTCGAGCACTGCGTGGCGAACATGTACTTCCTGCCCATGGGCGCGCTCATGGTCGCGTCGGGGTACGGCGCCGACGTCGCGGGCGCCACATCGCTCGACATCGCGGGCATCCTCTACAACCTCTCCGCCGCAACCCTGGGCAACATCGTGGGGGGCGCCCTGATCGTCGCGCTCGGGTACTGGTTCGTCTACCATCGCACGGGGGAGTAGCGCGGGCGCCGGGTGGCTGCCCGGGCACCGGGCCCCCGGCGGGCGGCGCAGGCGTCGGGTGGTCGGCGGTGCGCCGGGTTCCCGGGCTCCGTCCGCGCGGCGGGGTCGCCGGCGCCGTTCGGCAGAGCGTCGGCGGCCCGCGGCCCGGCACGGCGGCGCGCGCGGTATACTTGGCATGCTAACAAATTATTATCGAGCGGTGCCGACCGGACATGCCGGGGCACCGGCGAGAGGAGCGCATCGATGATCGTGATCGACGCCTTCGGCGAGACCTGCCCCAAACCCGTGATCCGCGCGATGAAGGCGCTGGCCGAATCCGGGGCCGATGGGAGCGTCCGCGTCCTCGTGGACAACACCGTCGCGGTGGAGAACCTCAAGCGCCTCGCCGCGAGCAAGCAGGGGAGCGCCGAGGTCGCCGAGGTCGAGGGCGGCTGGGCGGTCACCGTCTCCGGCGTGCCCGCCGAACTCGCCGGGAACCCGCAGGGGACCGACGCCGCGCTCGCCGAGGCGGGTATCGCCTGCCCGGTCCCGGGAGACGGGGACGCCGCCGCCCCGGCGCCCGTCGCGCGCCGGCAGGTCACCGTGTTCGTCGGCTCCTCCACCTTCGGGCAGGGCGCCGAGGAGCTCGGACGCATCCTCATCAAGGGGCTGGTCTACGCCTTCTCCCAGGCGGACGAGGTCCCGCACCGCATCGTCTTCTTCAACGACGGGGCTCGCCTGACCTGCGAGGGCTCCGAGATGCTCGATGACATCCGCGAGCTCGAGCGCCGCGGGTGCGAGGTGCTCACCTGCGGCACCTGCCTCGATTTCCACGGCATCAAGGACCGCCTCGCGGTCGGCGGGGTCACGAACCTCTACGCCATCTCCGAGATCGCGCTCGGCCCGGACAAGGTCGTCACGCTGTAGCGCCTCGCCCCGTCGACGCGCCGGGCGCCGTCTGCCATGCTCCGGCCCGTGCGCGCCGTCTTCGGTACCGCGCCCGCCCTTCGCGAGATGACGAGGAGCCCGTATGATCTACCTCAACAACGCCGCGACCACCGTGCAGAAGCCGCCCGCCGTCGCCGAGGCCGTGGTGGCCGCCATGGCCGGCGCGGGCAGCTGCTCGCGCGGCGCCGCGGACGACGACCTGGCCGCCGCTCGCTCGGTCGCCTCCGCCCGCTCGGGTATCGCGCGGCTCATCGGCTTCGCGCATCCCGAGCGCGTCGCGTTCACCCTGAACGCGACCATGGCGCTGAACACGGCGATCTTCGGCCTGCTTCGGCGGGGTGACCATGTCATCACGACCGACTTCGAGCACAACTCGGTGCTGCGCCCGCTGCACGAGCTCGAGCGCCGCGGCGTCATCGAGCTCGACTACCTGCCGGCGGACGCCTCGGGGCGCCTGCGCATGGAGGAGCTCGACGGCCTGTTCCGCCCGAACACGCGCGCCGTGGTGGCGACGCACGCGTCAAACCTCACCGGCGCCGTCACCGACGCCCGCGCCCTCGCGCACGCGGCGCACGCACGCGGCGCCCTGTTCGTGCTGGACGCCGCGCAGACGCTGGGGGCGTGGCCGGTCGACATGGGCGCCGTCGGCGCGGACGTCGTCTGCTTCACGGGCCACAAGGGCCTCATGGGCCCGCAGGGCACCGGCGGGCTCGCGGTGGCTCCGGGAGTCGACGTGGCGCCGCTCGTGCACGGCGGGACGGGCGTGAGGAGCGCCGACCCCTTCCAGCCGGATGCGTACCCGGAGCATCTGGAGGCGGGGACCGTGAACGCGCAGGGCCTCGCGGGCCTGGCGGCGGCGCTCGGGTTCATCTCCGAGACGGGCGTCGACCGCATCGCCGCGCACGAGACGGCGCTGCGGGCGCGGTTCGTCGAGCGGGTGAGGGGGCTGGACGGGTTCCGGGTCCTCGGCGGATCCGATGGACACGACCACACCGGGGTGGTGGCGCTCGACGTCGCGGGGGAGGACTCCTCGCGCGTGGCCGATCGGCTCGCCTTCGAGTTCGGGGTCGCGACGCGCGCCGGCCTGCACTGCGCCCCCCGGATGCACGCCGCGCTCGGGACGCTCGGGCGCGGGGCGGTCCGGTTCTCCTTCGGCTGGTTCACCACCGAGGACGATGTGGACGCCGCGGCGGACGCGCTGGCAGCGATCGCCGCGGGAAGATAGGGCGCAGTCCCGCGGGGGGCCGCGGGGCGACGGAGGGAGGAAGCCGATGGGACGGGGGCGCACCGCGCGCACGGTCGTGGCGTTCGCGAGCACCTTCGACGCGATGGAGGCGGAGCGGCTCTGCCGCGAGGCCGGCGTCGAGGGCAGGATCATCCCCCTGCCCGTCGAGATCACGGCGGAGTGCGGCCTCGCCTGGTCCATGCCGCCCGGCGACGACGCGCGCGCCGCGTTCGACCGCGCGGTCGCGGGGCATCTCGTCCCCGAGGGGATCTACCGGTTGATGCTGTGAGGGCGCCGGCGGGACGGCGCACGGGAAGGACGGTCGCTATGGAGACGCAGGTCAAACTCACGAAGCTCGCGGAATGCGCGGGCTGCGGCGCCAAGGTCGGCGCGGGCGAGCTCGCCCGCCTGTTCGAGGGGTTCCCGCAGGTGACCGATGGGAACCTCCTGGTGGGATTCGACCATGCCGACGATGCGGCCGTCTACCGCCTGCGCGACGACCTGGCGATCGTGCAGACCCTCGACTTCTTCCCGCCCATCGCCGACGACCCGTTCACCTTCGGCCAGATCGCCGCGGCGAACGCCCTGTCCGACATCTACGCCATGGGCGCGCGCCCCGTCACCGCGCTGAACATCATGGCAGTGCCCGAGGACATGCCCTCCGACGCGGTTCGCGAGATCCTGCGCGGCGGCGCGACCAAGGCGGCGGAGGCCGGCGCGGTCGTGGCGGGCGGGCACAGCATCTACGACCCCGAGCCCAAGTACGGCCTGTCCGTGACCGGCGTGATCGACCCGGCGCGCCTGCTGAGGAACGACACGGCCCGTCCGGGGGACGAGCTCGTCTACACCAAGCCCGTGGGCATCGGCATCATCACGACGGCGCTCAAGGGGGGATTGGCGGGCGAGGGGGACCGCGCGCTCGTCGAGAGGGTCATGTGTACGCTCAACCGCGCCGCGGCGGAGGCCGCCGCGCCCTTCCGGGTGCACGCCTGCACCGATATCACCGGGTTCGCGGTCCTCGGCCACTGCCTGGAGCTCGCGCAGGGCGCGGACGTCCGGGTCACGCTGCATGCCGATGCGTTCGAGTTCCTCCCCGGCGCGCTCGATCTCGCCGCCATGGGGATCCTGCCCGCGGGAGTGTACCGCAACCGCCGCTACGCCGAGGCCGAGGTGTCCTTCTCCGACGGCGTCCCGCTCGCCGTCGCCGACGCCCTGTTCGACCCCCAGACATCCGGCGGCCTGCTGTTCGCGGTCGACCCGCGCGACGCCGACGCGCTCGTCGAGGCCCTGCGCACGGCGGGGGAGGGCGTGCCGGCGGTCCAGCGCATCGGCACGGTGGGGCCCTACGAGGGCGGCGCGCGCGTGCTCGTGCGCCCCTAGGCGCTTCTCCACGTCGACGTCCCTGGTCGCGCGCAGCGGGCTGCGGCGCGGTCTGCCATAGCCGGGGACCGCCCCATGACTGCGTGGACCGCCCCGCCCGTCATCGCTGGCCGCCATGCCGGGAAGGGTGCATAGGGAGGGGCCCTCCTCCAGCTCGTCGCCGACGCGCCCTGCATATCCGCGCTCGCGAGCCCGGAGCGGGACCGTTCGCGAAACGGAGACGAAATGGAAACTTCTTGAAACAGTCGCGTAACCAAACGGCAATCTTGGCGTATCGAGAAACACCCTGAGCAGGAAAAACGTAACGGGGCCGAAATCACACGGACTCTTTCTCACTAAAGCATCGGGTATCCCGTAGTACGATGTGCAGGCAAATTCCAGCATTGCATATCAAGGGGGATGAATATGAACTACGCCGAGAGGGTCATCGCCGAGCTGCGTGAGCGCTATGCCGACCAGCCCAAGTTCCTGCAGGCCGCGACCGAGGTCCTGGAGACCATCGAGCCCGCGCTCGAGGCCCATCCCGAGTTCGAGGAGGCCGCGCTGCTCGAGCGCCTGGTCGAGCCGGAGCGCACCGTCATGTTCCGCGTCCCGTGGACCGACGATTCCGGCAAGGTCCAGGTCAACCGCGGTTACCGCGTCGAGTTCAACTCCGCGCTCGGCCCCTACAAGGGCGGTCTGCGCTTCAACCCCAAGGTGAACGTGGGCATGCTCAAGTTCCTCGGCTTCGAGCAGATCTTCAAGAACAGCCTGACCACGCTGCCCATGGGCGGCGGCAAGGGCGGTTCGGACTTCGATCCCAAGGGCAAGTCCAACCGCGAGATCATGGCGTTCTGCCAGTCCTTCATGACCGAGCTCTCCCGCCATATCGGCCCGAACACCGACGTTCCCGCCGGCGACCTGGGCGTGGGCGGCCGCGAGATCGGCTACCTGTTCGGTCAGTACAAGCGCCTGAGGAACGAGTGGAGCGGCGTGCTCACGGGCAAGGGGCTGTCCTTCGGCGGCTCGCTCGCCCGCAACGAGGCGACCGGGTACGGCCTGGTGTACTTCGTGGACGAGTACCTCAAGTCCCAGGGCGACTCCTTCGAGGGCAAGACCGTCGTGGTCCACGGCTCGGGCAACGTCGCGATCTACGCCATCCAGAAGGTCTCGCAGCTCGGCGGCACGGTCATCGCCGCCTGTGACACGAAGGGCTGGATCGAGGACGCCGAGGGCATCGACTACCGCGTGCTCGAGGACATCTACAACAAGAAGCGCTCCGGCCACGACCAGGGCGTGAGCCTGGCGCTGTACGCCGACGCCTGCCCGGGCGCCGTCTGGCACGAGGGCGACGGGCGCGGCGTGTGGCAGCTGCCCTGCGATATCGCGCTGCCCTGCGCGTTCGAGAACACGCTCACGCTCGAGGACGCCCAGGCGCTGGTCGCCAACGGCTGCCGCATCGTGGGCGAGGGCGCCAACATGCCCACGACGCCCGATGCGACCGTCTACCTCCAGCAGAACGGGGTCGCCTTCATGCCCGGCAAGGCCGCCAACGCCGGCGGCGTGCTGGTGAGCGGCCTTGAAATGAGCCAGAACGCCGAGCACCTCTCCTGGACCTTCGAGGAGGTCGACGGCAAGCTGGAGACCCTCATGCGCGGCATCTTCCACAACGTGGACGACACCGCCCGCGCCTACGGCCACGAGGGCGATTTCGTGACCGGCGCCAACATCGCCGGCTTCCTGAAGGTCGCCGACGCCATGATGGCGCAGGGCATCTGCTAGGCTCCGCCTGAGGTCGTTCCACCCGTACGGGAGGCCCCCGTCCCATCGCGGTCCGATCGCGCCTTCGGCGCTCAGAGGACCGCGATGGGACGGGGGCCTCCCTTGTCTCCGCCCTCGGCTCCGCGGCGGGGGATTCGAGCCGGGGTGCGCCCTTTCCCGGT